>JBJOHE010000080.1:0-4610 GCA_046047895.1 Planctomycetota bacterium
CTCTTCGGGATCGGCGCCGAGAGCTGCACGGTCGGCTCCCACGAGTTTTATCTCGGCTACGCCATCTCGCGGGGCACGCTCCTCTGCCTCGACGCCGGCCACTACCACCCCACGGAATCGATCGGCGACAAGATTTCGAGCGTGCTGCTCTACCTGCCGGAAATCCTCCTCCACGTCAGCCGGGGTGTTCGCTGGGACAGCGACCACGTCGTCACGCTCGGGGACGATCTGCTGTTCATCGCCCGCGAGATCATCGCCACCGGCGCTCCCGAGCGGGTCCATGTGGGCCTCGACTACTTCGATGCCAGCATCAACCGGGTGGCCGCCTGGGTGATCGGTGTTCGCAACATGCAAAAGGCGCTCTTGGCCGGCCTGCTCGAACCACCGGCGATCAAGGCGGCCGAGGCAGCGGGCGACCTCACGGCCCGACTGGCCCTTCAGGAAGAGGCCAAACTCCTGCCGGTGGGCGCCGTTTGGGACCGATTCTGCGAGACCCACGGGGTGCCCGTGGGTGAGACCTGGCTCGACGCGGTGCGGGCCTACGAACGCGACGTGACCGGGAGGCGGACATGACGGAACTCGTCCAGGAGATCGAGGATCTGGAGGACGCAGCGGGCTCGGAATTCGAGCGGCGGCGGGTGCCGGAGAAGGCCCTCAAGGGTCCGGCGGCCTTCTGGGGCATGTACGCCGGGGAGCATACGGCTGGCACGGAGTTCATGATCGGCCCGCTGTTCGTCGCCTGGGGCGCCGACGCGGCGAGCCTGATCTTCGGGCTCCTGATCGGCAACCTGCTGGCGGTGCTGACCTGGCGGTATCTCACCACGGTGATCGCCTGCAGCGAGCGGCTCACGCTCTACTACAAGCTCGAGCAGATTGCGGGGCCCTGGCTTGTGAAGCTCTACAACCTCGCCAACGGCTTGCTCTTCTGTTTCCTCGCCGGAGCGATGATCACCGTCTCCGCGACGGCCGTCGGCCAGTTCTTTCCGCCGGGCACGGTCACGATGCCCACCTTCGAAGACACGATGCCCACCGGCGTTGCCTGGATCGTTTCCTGCGCCGCGATCGGAGCGGTGATGACGCTCGTGGCGATGCTCGGCTACGGCGTGGTCGCCAAGGTCGGCCACTTCGCGGCCCCCTGGATGTTTCTGATCTTCCTCGCCTGCGGCCTCGTCACGCTCGGACGGCTCGGCAGCTACGACCTCTGGGCCCTGCTCACGCCGGCGACCGAACCAGCCGCGGGCAAGAAGATCAGCTTCCTGGGCGTGGTGTTCTTCTCCTGGTTCTGCAACGCCGCCATGCACCTCGGCATGAGCGACCTCTCCGTGCTCCGGTTCGCCCGCAAGCCCTCGGCCGGCTGGGCCCCGGCAGCCGGGATGTTCCTGGGCCATTACGTGGCCTGGATCTGCGCGGCGCTTCTGCTCATCTACTGGGTGAGGGAGCATGGCGTCGATCCGTCGCAGGGCAAGGACCCGGGCACGATGGTCAACGACGCCGTGGGCTGGGCCGGGCTGCTCTGCGTGGTGATCGCCGGCTGGACGACGGCCAACCCGACCATGTATCGGGCCGGCCTCGCCTTCCAGGGCATGATTCCCGCACTGCCACGGAAGGCCGCGACGCTCCTGGCGGGCGTCGTCTGCATCGCCGCCGGCATCTTTCCCGCCTTCGCGATGAATCTGCTCTCATTCGTGGGGCTCTACGGGACCGTGCTCGCGCCGGTCGGGGCGATCATCATCGTGGACCACTTCCTCGCCGATGCGGTCGGCATCGCCCGCGATCCGGCCGCCAAGAGCGGTGGCGGATTCAACTGGATCGTGCTCGTTTCCTGGCTCGTGCCGGTGGCCGTGGCCCTCTGGCTCTACCAGGAGAAGGGCGTCTTTGCCTCGTACCTTCCCCTGCCGGCGGCGGTCGCCTGCGGGCTTCTCTACATCGTCCTCTCCAAGGCAGCCGGCGGAAAACCGCATCCGGCCCGGGCAGCATGAAGACCGAACTCAATCAGGCCGCCGGCAGTCCGCGGAAGACCCTCGCCAAGGTCATCGGCCTCCTCGCACTCGTGGGCACGATCCTTCCCCCGGCGCTCAACATGGTCGGCCGGATGGCCGACGGACCGATGCAGCAGGTCATGCTCGCCTCGGCCGTGGCCTGGTTCGTGGCCGCCCCATTCTGGATGGACGTCGACTGAGCTGCGACGGCTGACTCAGCAACGCCGCGTTACTGCGGGATCGCGGAGATCTCCTCCGCAGCCTCGCTGATCACCTCCGGCCACGGGGAGTCAGGCAGCCCCTCGAGCAGGCCCACCACGATCCGGGCGGTGAAGTCGGCGCCGTTCACGGTGGTGTGGGTGCGGGCATCGGCGAAGAAGGGCTCGACGCCGTCAGGGCCGAGCGAATCGTAGGCGGAGGCGACCGCCTCGTAGAGATCGAGGAGGGTCGCATCTTCCTCGGCGGCGACCCTTCGAGCCCAGACGACGTGGCCGTCGTCGGGCCGGATGATCCGCGTGCCGTCCCGCTCCCACATCTTCCGCGGCACCTGGGTGCAGAGGTAGGGCGTGGCCCCCTTGGCCCGGGCGTCGTTGATGTACTGCCGCAGATAGGCACCGTAGGTTCGCACAATTTCCCGCTTCTTTGTCAGCAGGTTGTCGATCTCCTCCACTTCGTCGCCCGTGCCCCGGATCGACCCGCGGGCCCGGGAATCGTCGTTGAGCGGGCCGCCATCGTTGTGGCCGAACTGAATGATCACGTAGTCCCCAGGCTTCATCTGCGAGAGCGTCGTTTCCCAACGCCCCTCGGTGATGAAGGTGCGGCTGCTGCGGCCGCCGATCGCATGGTTCACGAGGTTCACCCTGGTGGGATCGAGATACTTGCCGATCTCCTCCCCCCAGCCCCGCTGCCCCTTCGTGCCGCACTTCACCGTCGAATCGCCCACCAGAAACAGGGTCGGCAGATCGGGATCGGCCGGCGTCGCCATCCGAAACCGGTTGGCGTTTTCGACGGGCCGATCATCGTCGGCCGCCCACACCGAGATCCCCACCACGCCCAGAACCAGGGCCATGACGCCTCGCACCACAAGCCGCCTCACTTTCTTGAAGGTTTGAAATCGTCGCCCATCGCATGGTCGACCAGACGCAGGGGCACAAGCCTTACCGGCCCGAGCAGGCCTGACGGCGTCACCGGCCAATCGGCCGCGTCAAATGGCTTGTAATGGACATTCACGAAGTTGATCTCGTGGAAGTTTTTCCAGGCCACGCCCCGCCGGTCGAGATCGCGGATCCGGTTGGCCGCGAGATTGGTCACGTCGATCGCGAGCCTGACGCGGCCCGGCCCGGCCCTGGGCGGAAGCAGCGTCCGAAACGGCAGGCTCCAGACGGTCTGCACCTCCGAGCCATTCACGGCCACCCGGGCCACCTCCCGCACGTCGCCAAGATCGAGCCGCCAGGCGACCACACCCTCCCGGGCCGGCAGGTCGACCTCGATCTCGTATCGGGCCGTGCCCGCGAACCGCTCCCACTCGCCCCCCTGCTCCGTCCAGGAGCCGAGCTGCTCGGTCGTGAAGGCAGGGGGAAGTTCCGGCCCGCCCTCGATCGCCGTCACGCTCCACCGTCCTGCGACCGGCAGCGATTCCCCGGCCGACTCCATCCACAGCCACGACTCCCCTTCGGCCTGCCGCGTGGCAAAGGTGCGCAGGAAGAGCGACTCGCCCGGCTCGAGTTCCAGCCAGACCTCGGGATCCCCCGCAGCGGTCCGCACCGCGGCCACGCCGGAGCGGCCCGTGAGCGGATCGAGCAGGACGGCCGACTCGAGCGGCGTGGCCAGCCGCGACCAGCCGGCCCATCGCCGCTCCCCGAGGTTCGCCAAGAAGTAGCAATGCCCCTCGGCCGTCTTCCGGCGGAGCAGGCCGACGCCTGCCGCCGCCAGGGGCTCGGGCTGGCAGCCGGCATGGGCGGCCGCGCCCGCAGCGTCGGCAACCACAGCCACCCGGCCGGCTCCAACCTCTGCCACCCGTAGCCCCCGATCCTGCTCGGGCCACGTGATCCGCTTCAGTTGCGCCGCCAAGGCAGCCCGCCGCTCGGCGAGCCGGCCGAAGCCTGGAACGTCCTCGGGGAGCCGCTCGACAAAGATCACCGTCCCGCCGCCGGCCGCATGGTCGAGCAGCCGTTCGAGCGTGGCAACGGGCATCAGTCGGCAGGGCGGCACCACCACGGCCCGGTAGCGGGCGGCTTCTGTGAGCAGGGCATCGGAACAGAAGTCAAAGGACAGCCCCTGGTCGAGCAATGCCTGGGCGAGCAGCCCGGCCGGTGCCTTCGTGAGCCAATCCTGGCCGTGCATCGAGAAGGCCCGCTGCCAGCCGGAGGAGGAATGGTAGAGATCGTGGATCGGCCAATAGACGAGCAGGTCGTTGTCGGGCTCGCCCGCCTGAAGCAGCGACTGGCAGCGGGTGATGTAGGCGTTGACGGCGGCGAGATCCTGCCAGAGCGGATTGCGGGGGTTGGCCTGGGTCGAGGCGTAGAAGAGCCATCCCGGCCAGGCGGCGTCGGCCGGCGAGTAGGCCGTGCCGTGGTAGAAGATCTGGTTGATGCCGGCCAGAAACAATTGGTCGATCTCCGGCTTCATCTC
>JBJOHE010000081.1:0-3470 GCA_046047895.1 Planctomycetota bacterium
CCTTCGTCTACGGCTACAGCTACGACCTGCCAGCCGGCAAGACGCTCGTCTCGATCACCCTGCCCAACAACCAGAACGTCGGCATCCTCGGGATCGCCCTGGTGTAGGCCCATCCGGCCTCACGCGAGCCCTGAAGCAGGTCAGGCCCATGGCCATTGGGGCAATTCGCTCCACACCCCTGGGGCAATTCGCTCCACACCCCTGGGGCAATTCGCTCCAGCGGAATGCTGAGCGAAATCATTCAAAGCCGTGTTTCACGCAGTTTTGTAAGGCGTAGGGCTTTGGCGCGCCAGTTGCAGGAGGTGGGGTGGCCCTGATGAACAGGGCGAATGAGTTCCATTGTTTGAAAGGGTCGGTTCGATGCACCATATGCCCCTCTGCCTGACGGCGTCACCCCTGTCCTTGAGTTGGACGCCCCCTGCCCAATGGCGGGTGGTGGGCCGCTTTCTGTTGCACGTCGCGGCCTTGTTCCTTTGGTTCGTCGCTGTGCCGCAGTCTGCCCCCGCTGTAACCATGAGCATGGTAACCGTCGGCAATCCCAACAACGCCGCTGACACCAACGGCCGGGGCAGCGTGGCTACCTCCTACCAGATCGGGGCCTACGAGGTGACGATCGGCCAATACGTGGAGTTTCTCAACGCGGTAGCGACAACCTCAGCCCAGACGATTTATGACCCGAACATCAATTCCGCTGACAGTGTCAAGGGTATCACCCGCACGGGCGACGGAAGCGGCACGCCCTACAACTACGCGGCGAACATATCGGCGAACAGCGGCGGACAATCGGCCGCCGATCGGCCGGTGACTTTCGTCAACTGGTTCAATGCCGCCAGATTCGTGAACTGGCTGGCCAACAGCCAGCCAACGGGATTGCAAAGCGGCAGCACGACCGAAAACGGCGCGTACGACCTCACCGGCAGTCCCTCGACTACCGTGGCGCTCAATTCGATCAATCCGAATACGCTTGCAGCGCCGCTCTATGCCCTTCCCTCGCTCGATCAGTGGTACAAGGCCGCCTACTACGACCCTACGCTCGGGGGCTCGGGCGGGTATTACGCGTATGCAACGCAAAGCAATACCGCTCCCGGTAACACGATTGGCGGTGGGGCTAATCAGGCCAATCACGTCGTCGGCGGGCTCTATGCCGTGACGGGGGCGGCATTCGCTTCGAACCAGAACTATCTGACGAATTACGGAGCCTTTTCTGGCAGCGATAGCCCCTACGGCACATTCGACCAAGGGGGTAATGCAGGCGAGTGGTATGACCCAGGGGCGGGCCAGGCCAACGCAGGCATCCTCGGCGGCGCCTGGAATCTCAACAATGGCGGCAGCAGCAGTTTCAACGTATCGACGGCGGTCGGTTCGGCCAACTACGACACCGGTTTTCGCGTGGTGGCGCCAGTGCCTGAGCCGTCGACGATGATGGTCGTTGCCCTCGCTGCAGGCATGGTTTCGGTCTGGGCTCGTTGCGGACGCCAGGCCGCGTGAGGCGTGGCGGTTTCTGGAGGGGAGCCGAGCGGATACGCTAGGGATCCGCCTACATGGCAGGTTTCCGCCCCTCAGACCGGTGACTCGTGCGCACGATCGAAATCTATGACACCACCCTCCGCGATGGCTCGCAGGGCGAGGGAGTGAACTTCTCGCTGGAGGACAAACTCGCCATCACGCAGCGACTCGACGAGGCGGGGGTGGATTTCATCGAAGGAGGCTATCCGCTCTCGAACCCCAAAGACGCCCAGTATTTCGAGCGAGTGCGGGACCTGCGGCTGAAACGATCGCGGGTGTGCGCCTTCGGCATGACCCGTCGCCGTGGCATGGCGGCGGCCGATGACCCGGGAATGAAAGCCCTGCTCGACGCCCAGACGTCGGTGGTGACGATCGTCGGCAAGACGTCGGCTTTTCATGTGGCGGAGGTGCTCGGCGTGAGTCGCGAGGAAAACCTCGCCATGATCGCCGACACTGTGTCGTACCTCACGATCTCCGGTCGCGAGGTGTTTTACGACGCCGAGCACTTCTTCGACGGTTGGAAACTCGACGCGGCCTACGCGGCCGACACGATCCTCGCAGCGGCACGGGCCGGGGCGACGCGGATCGTTCTCTGCGACACCAACGGAGGAACGCTGCCCGACGAGGTGGCGAGGCTCGTGCGGGATGCGGCAGCGGTGCTTGAAAAGGCTGGACACACGGCTGCCATCGCGATCCACTGCCACAACGACTGCGACCTGGCCGTGGCCAACTCGCTGGCCGCGGTGTCGGCCGGAGCGGTTCAGGTGCAGGGAACGATCAACGGAATCGGCGAGCGGTGCGGAAACGCCGACCTGATCTCCGTGGTGGCCAACCTTGCCCTCAAGGTGCGAGGGCATCAGGTGCTCGGTGGATCGGGCACGTCGCACCTCACGGAGCTGTCGCGGTTCGTCTACGAGACGGCCAACATGACCTATCGGCCCGGACAGCCGTTCGTCGGGTCGAGCGCCTTCGCGCACAAGGGGGGCATGCATGTCCACGCCATCGCCAAGGCGACGGAATCGTATGAGCACATCGAGCCGGAGCGGGTCGGAAACTCCCGCAGGATCCTGGTGAGCGAGCTCTCGGGCCGATCGAACATCGCGGCGATGGTGACACGTCCTGACGTGAAACAGGATCGGCAGCTTCTCGACCGCGTTCTGGCGCAGACCGCCGCGCACCTTGTCGATCACGTGATTCCACCGGTGCCCGTGCGACAGTGGGTGATCTCCGTGCCGAAGAGATTACGGGGTTTTCTCGCCGATCGGCCTGCGGCCGTCGCCGCTCTCACAAGAATCTTCATTGAGGAGATCGAGCGGCTGCTGGGCGCTGTCGCAGGCGTGACGAGTGACGCCTGCGCCCCCGCAGCCGCTCGCCCACGGCTCGGCGCCGTGTCCTTCCTGCACCGCTTCGGCTCGGCGCTCAACCACCACGTGCACCTGCACGTATGCGCAACCGAAGGCGTCTTCGTGCCGCCTGTCGACGGCGCGCGGTGCGACACCCCGCCGGCGTTCCTGCCGGCCCGACCGATCAACCAGGCCGATCTGGCCGCGCTCACCGAGCGGGTGCGCCGCCGCGTGATCCGCTGGTTCAGGCTCACTCGCCTGCTCGACACCGCTGCCGCCGCCGACATGCTCACGTGGGAGAACAGCGGTTTTTCAGTCGATGCCAGTGTTCGGATCACGCTCGTCGACCGCGACGTGCCGAGCTATTTTCAGAGATTGGAGCACCTGCTGCGGTATTGTGCCCGGCCGCCCTTTGCGCTCGAGCGACTCTTCGTGAGCCGCGGTGCAGATGGCCAGATCGCTCGCATCCGCTACGTGCTACCGAGACATAAGGCGGCCAACTGGGTCGGACCCAGTCGCAGCCGCAAGTCCACGCGGCCGGGGGCCAATGGCGTCGTCGACCTCTCGCCTTTTGAGTTTCTCGACCGGCTCGCCGATCTCGTGCCGCCGCCGCGCAAGCAC
>JBJOHE010000082.1:0-5234 GCA_046047895.1 Planctomycetota bacterium
TGTTTCGCCATTCCACGGGCTCCGTCGTCTGGGCGGCGCGATCCGCGAGGGCCCGGGCTCGCGAGAGGAGCACCGACCGCTCGTCGGCCTCAAAATAGACGTGCACCGGTGCGATGCTCACGACGGTGGTCAGCGGCCGGCTGGCGGTCGCGTCGGCGGTGACCAGGTCACCGGGTGAGACATTCCTGGCCGAGATCCGACCGTCGAGTGGCGCGGTGAGCGTGCAGAACTCGAGGTCGAGGGTCGCGTCGGCCAGCGACGCCTGGGCCTTCTCGAGCATCGCCCGCGACATGTCCCGCTTGGCCTGAAGGATCTCGAACTGCTCGCGGGTGACCACCCCTTTAGGCACGAGCGGCGCGTTGCGGACCAGTTCCCGCTCAAGCTCGGCGAGTTCCGCGACCTGCTTGTCGACCTCGGCTGCCGCCTGATCCCGGGCGATCCGGTAGGGCCGCTCGTCGATCGTGAACAGGGAGTCTCCCTGCCGCACCCGCTGGCCATCGGTGAAGTGCACCTGCGTCACGAAGCCGGACACCCGCGCCCGGATCTCCACTTCCTCGATCGCGGCGGCATTCCCGGTGAAGACGACCGTGTCGGTCACTTCCCGTGTGACGGGACGGGCCACCCGCACCTGCGGCGGCGGGAGTTCCACGAGCGTCGGCGTCGGCCGGCCGCAGCCGACTGTGACCAGGCAGACGAAGAGCAGGAGTTGGCCGACGAGAACGGACCGCATCAGGCGCTCGAAACCGAGAGAGAAGCAGGGGCCGGTGGCGGCAGCCACCAGGCGGTATAGTAGCTTGCCAGGTTCGTGACCGGAAAAGGAGGCAGTCGGTGGCCAGCGCAGAGGATTCAAACGAGCTCTTCGGAACCCGCAAGACCGTGGAACAGGTCGAGGAGGGGGCGGAACTCGCCCCCAAGTTCGACGCCCAGGGCTTCATTCCCTGCGTCACGACCGACTACCACTCGGGCGAGGTCCTGATGGTGGCCGTGATGAATCGCGAGGCGCTCGCCCGGTCGATCGAGACGGGTGAGGCCCATTACTGGAGCCGCAGCCGCCAGGTGCTCTGGCACAAGGGCGGGACGAGCGGCCTCGTCCAGCGAATTGTCGAGATGCGGATCGACGACGACCAGGACTGCGTCTGGCTGCGGGTGGAGGTGGCCGGCGGTGCCAGCTGCCACGTCGGCTATCGGTCCTGCTTCTATCGCAAGGTGCCGGTGGGGTCCCAGCGGCAGGCCGGCACGGCCCTCGAGTTTCTCGAGCACGAGAAGTCCTTCGACCCCAAGGCCGTCTACGGCGACGCCCCGAATCCGACGCAGCTCTAGCGTTGTTCGCGGGCGTACTCGAGCGCCTCTTGCATTCCGGGAGTACGGAACTCGGCCGGCACGTCTTCGATCACGGCGATCGCGTCGGAGTACCGTCCGGCGTCGATCAGGGCCGCGGCCAGGTTGTGCCGAACCTCGACCCGGTAGGGATAGCGTTCGGCGGCGACGGTGAAGGCGGCGATTGCGTCATCGAACCGGCCGGCCTCGGCGTAGGCGGCGCCGAGATTCTGCAAGATGTAGAGCCGATTGGGATTGGCTGCCAGGGCCTGCTCGAAGCAGGCGGTCGCGGCGGGCAGATCGCCGAGCCGCAGTTCGGCGGAGCCTTCCAGGAACGCCACCGGCACAGCGAGCGGGTCGAGGGTCTTCCAGGGAGTCGCGGCCTGGCGGGCCGCGTCCCGCATCCGGTGCCAATCGCCGTCGTGTTCGGCTCGCCGGGCGGCCATCACCCAGGCCTCCTGTCGCCAGGCCGCCGCCGTGGCAACAAGGCCGAGAGCGACTGCGGCCAGAAGCGGCGGCATGACGAGCCAGCACGGCAGGGAAAGCGGCCGCGTTGAGGCCGGCCGGATGGCGTGTTTGAGCAGCACCACCACGGCGAGGTGCACCGCCAGCACCACCTGATGGCTGATTCGGCTGAGTGGAAAATCGAAGCAGGAGAAGACCACCACGCCTACGATCGCCGCGAGTGACGCAGTGGCGAGCCGGGCATCGGCCGCCGAGGGCGAATCGAGGAGCACCCGCCGGATCGCCAGCAGCGTGAAGCCGAAGACCGCGAGAAAGGGGATTCCTCCCAGGATGCCCCGCTCGGCGAACACGCGAAGGACGTCGTTGTGGGGCTGAATCCAGTTGTCGCTCGAGAGCCGCGAGAAGTCGGTCGGCAGATCCTGACGGTCGGCTCCGATGTACTCGTGGAAGCGGACCGGAAAGTTGCCGGCGCCGATGCCGATGAGCGGATGATCGGCGATCATGCTCGCCGTGATACTCCAGACGAGCGAGCGGCCGCCGTCGCTCGGTCCAGCCGCCTGATGCGGCCGGTGGACGAGGCCCGTTCGCAGGGCCGCGCCGCTCGGAGAGTCGGTCAGCATGAGTCCGGCGATGCCGATCCCCGCGACGCCAGCAGCCACGGTCATGGCAGCAAGCAGCCGCCACACGCCCGGCGACACGGCAAGTTCCCGCCGATGCCGCATGAGCGTCGCCACGGTCACGGCCCCGGCCGCGGCGGCACCGATCCAGGCGGCCCGCGATTGCAGCACGAGGAGCAGAGTGGTCGCGAGTAGGCCGCCGCCGCCGGCGGCGAGCCGCCAGCCGCCTGCCAGCAGGCTCACGCCGCAGCCGCACCAGGGCACGAGCAGCAGCAGATACCCCGCCAACAGATTCACGTTCGACATCATGCCCTCGAGCGTCGCCTCCTCGACTGAGCGGCGGCTCGGCCAGCCGTCAGCTACGAGCGGTAGCAGTGGCCAGCCGCCCACTACCACCGTCACGAGCGTGGCGATCGCCGCCACCTGGAGGAGTCGCTCCCGCCAGTCGCCGACCCGGGGCATCAGCAGCACGCCGAGGCAGAGCACGAGGAAGGAGGCGAGGGAGCCGAACAGGTCGATCCAGCCGGCCGACGGGTTCAGGGCCGCGGTGATCGACACTCCGCAGGCGACGACCGCGAGCGCCGCGGCGACGACGATCGGCTCCCGCAGGGCCGAGGTGTCGAGCTGCCGCCTGATCCCCGGCAGGCAGAGGGTTGCCGGCACGGCGGCGGCCAGCCCCAACAGCGCGGCGAACAGCCGAGGCACCTGCGAGACGTCGTAGATTCGCGGGTCGCTCACGAGGTGCACTCCGATGAGCGATGCGGCCAGGAAGCCGACTGCCAGCGATGCGATCGGCCACGAGGCATGGGCGGTTGCGGCCTCGTGTGACGAAGGAGTCATTCGATCCGGCCCTTTCCTGGATGCTGGGGGAAGATGTCGGGAACGGGGCAGGCGTCGATCGTGAAAGGCCGAGGGGAGAAGCCGAGATCGGCCCGTGCGGCGGCGTGGTCGAACACGAGGTTTTCGTTCATCCGCGGTCCCGCGGCTGCCGACAGCCTCGAGGCGATTCCTGCTCGCCGAGCCGCCGCGACGCAGAGCCGCCAGAGCCAGGGCGGCAGCGGCATCGTCCGCGGTGGCAGCCCGTGGGCCCGGCAGGTTCGTTCGACCAGTTCGCGAAAGCTCAGCTGCTCGCCGCCGGAGAGCGGATAGATCGTCTCAGGCTCGGGATGGAAGGCGGCCCTGGCGCAGGCCTGGGCGACGTCATCGGCATGCACCGGCTGCCGCAGGCCCGTTCCCGGGCCGCAGAGCGGCAGGCGGCCGAAGCGGCGGATGCAGGCGGCGATCGCCGCCACGTTGGTGTCAGTGTGGCCGTCGTAGATCATCGTCGGCCGGAGCACCGTGGCGGTGAAGCCGCGGCGGGCCGCCGAGTCGAGCACGGCCGCTTCCGCGGTCGCAATCCGCTGGGCGAGCTGGCGCTCGTCCGGGTCGGTGGAGTCGGCCTTCGTGGTCAGGCTCGTCGAAGACAGGGCCACGAGCCGCTCGAGCCCGACGGATTCGAGCCAGTCGAGCCAGTCCTGCGTGGCCCAGATCGGGCAGACGGCGATCCAGGTCTGCACCGTGTCGAGCCCCGGTGGGAGCGGGCCACCCGGCTTGCACCAGTGCGGATTGCCACCGGCCAGAGACCGCGGAGCGGCCCAGCGGGAACAGGCGGCCACGGGATGGCCGCCCGACACCAGTCGGGGAATCAGGAACCGCCCCACGAGGCTGCGGCCCCCGAGCACGCCGACGGGAAGGTGCGGCGTCGAAGTGTGGGCGGCTCGCTCGATCACGACGGCAGCGTCCGCGACCGGGCCGCAGGATCACGGGCGAGCGAGACGACCGCCGCCGGCCTGACCCTGGCTGGAAGGGAGGCGAGGCCACGGCCGGCCCGCCGGGCGGTGTAACTGGCTGCTACCGCTGCGAACCGCAGCCAGACCCCGGCAACGACCAGACCGAACAGGCCCGCGGGATACTCATGGCGAAAGTGCTTCCGGTAGAAGCGGATCATGCCGCAGTGTTTGTGCCACTCCACCGCCAGCGGTCGGGCTCTGCCGCACATGCCACGGTGATGCACGGCCGGGGCCGCGGCCGTGAACAGCACCCGCCAGCCTGCCTGGCGAAACCGGAGACAGAGGTCGAGGTCTTCACAGTGGAGAAAGAAGCTCTCGTCCCAGGGGCCCGCTCGAGCGAAGGCTTCCCGCGAGACCATCACGAGTGCCCCGGACACCGCTTCGACGTCCACCGGCTCGGCGGGCAGCGGCTGGCGATGGAGGTAGAAGTCGGAGAACAGCCGGGGCGCCAGCCAGGCGAGGCGGTTGAGGCCGAAGCCTCGCACGAACGACCTCCAGGGCGTCGGCACACTGCGGCGGCCGCCCCCCTGTTCGTTGCCATCGATGTCGGTCAGGAGGCCACCGACCATGCCGACCTGGGAATCAGAGTCGAGCCCACGAACGAGCGCGGCAACCGCGCCGATCCCGAGGATGCAGTCGGGATTGAGAAACAGGATCGCCCGCTCGGCGGCATGGGCCGCGCCGAGGTTGCAGCCGGTCGCGAAGCCGGTATTCACCCGCGAGCGGATGATTCGCAGCCGCGGGTGACAGGCAAACCGGCCGGCGACCGCCTCGAACGGTCCAGGGACGGAGGCATTGTCGACCAGGATCACCTGGCGTGCCTGGGCCAGGGCTGCTTCGAGGCACTCTGCCAACAGCCGGCCGGCGTTGTGATTGACGATCACGATGCTGACCGGTGCGGTCTCGGAAGCCGGGGCACCAAACTGGCGGCGGCAGTCCGTCAGCGGCCCGTTCGCCGGCAGCCCAGATCCCACATCGAGACTATCTGCCATGCCGAAACCTGCCG
>JBJOHE010000083.1:0-4968 GCA_046047895.1 Planctomycetota bacterium
TCGTCTTCTACAAGGGCATCGCCTGCTCGGCCGATCAGGCCGGCCGCGATTATCGCGTGCTCGCCGACCGCGGCATCACCGTCACGCTCCGCGATGCCAACGGCCGCGAGGTGGCCCGGGCTCCGCACACGACCAACGCCTCCGGGTCGTTTCACGGCACCTTCCCGATTCCGACCGGCGCCTTGCCGGGCCGCTGGATGCTCACCGCCGAGACAGCCGGCCACACCAGCGGCATCGGCGTGCAGGTGGAGGAATACAAGCGGCCCAAGTTTGTCGTCGAGCTCGCCGCGCCGAGCGAGGCGGTGAAGCTTGGCGCCGAGGTCGCCGTGCCGGGCAAGGCCACCACCTACACCGGCCTTGCCGTCGCCGGAGCGAAGGTGAAGTGGCGGGTCGAACGCGAGATGCGGTTTCCGATCTGGTGCCGGTGGATCTTTCCGTGGCTGCCGTTTGACAGCGAGGCCCGCAAGATCGCCCGTGGCACGGTCACCACGGACGACAACGGCTCCTTCTCGATCCGCTTTCCCGCGGTGCCCGACCGCGGCGTGCCCCGCGACAGCCTGCCGGTGTTCACCTATCGGGTGGTGGCCGACGTGACCGATGCCGGGGGCGAGACCCGCAGCGACGAGCGGCGGGTGTCTGCCGGCTACACCGATACGGAGGCCACGCTTGCTGCAGCCGACTGGCAGGCCGTCGGTGAAGACGGCAAGGCCGCTGTCGATCTCACGCTCGCCACCACGTCGCTCGATGGCGAACCCCGCGCCGCCACCGGCACGCTCACGATCCGCAGGCTCGTGCAGCCGGCCGAGGTGCCCCGCGGCGAGGTCTTTCACGACGGGCCCGCGCCGATGCCGCGCCCGATGATGAGGCGGGGCAGGGGAGCGAAGCCGGCGCGGCTGCCGAGCCCCGACCATACGACAGATCCCACCGACCCGCGGACCTGGGCTGACGGCGAAGAGGTGTTCGCCATGCCCGCCACGACCGATCAGGCATCGGGCAAGGCGGTCCTCAAGGCCAGCCTCCCGGCAGGGATCTACCGGGCCACCTTCACGCTGCCCGCCGAAGGCGACACGCCGGCCGTCACGACGCAGACCATCATCGAGGTGATCGACCCGGCCGCCGATCGCTACCTCGTGAAACGGCCGTTCACGATGAAAGCCAGGCAGGAAAGCGTCGGCCCGACCGAGGAATTTTCGGCGGTCGTCGGCACCGGCTATGCGGCCGGCCGGGCGCTCGTGGAGATCACGCAGGCCGGGAAGCTCTTGAAGCGGTTCTGGACCGCGCCGGGCAAGACGCAGTGGCCCGTCGAGTTTACGCCCACCGACGACAACCGCGGCGGCTTCACCGTGTTGACCTGGCTTGTTCGCGATGGCCGGCTGCATCGCGAGCAACGCGTGATCGACGTGCCGTGGACCAACAAGCAACTCGCGATCGAATGGGAGCGGTTTACGCGGCGTCTCGAGCCGGCCGCCAAGGACGTTTGGCGGGCGCGAATCACGAGCGTGGCCGATCCGCTCACCGGGCCGGCGGCTCCCGCCGTCGCCGAGATGCTCGCGATCCTCTACGACCAGTCGCTCGACGCGCTCGCGCCACACCAGTGGCCGGGCAGCGGCCTGCAGAGCCTGTTTCGCCGCGAATGGGGCGGCCCGCAGGTGGCGTTCACGAATGGCCCGCTCCCACTCAATCCGATTCTCGGCTCCTGGCAGGCCCGCTATGAGGACGTGGCGATTTCCTATCCGGAATTTCGCGACTTCTTCGGCCCACCCACCCGTGGTGGCTTCGGCGGCACGGGCGGAGGCGGACTGCGAATGCAGCGCCGTGGCATGGTGGCAATGGAGATGGCCGCCGCGCCCGCGATGGCGATGGCCGACACCGCACCGGCAGAGGCAGAAGGAGCACTGAGGAAAAATGCCGCCGCGGCCAATCGCGACAAGCAGGCCGCCGAGCCCGCGCCCCCGGCCCCTCAGGCGGCAGCAGCCCCGCCCCCGCGGAAAAATATGGCCGAGACCGCGTTCTTCCTGCCGTCGCTCGTGAGCGACAAGGACGGCGTTGTGACGATCGAGTTTACGCTGCCCGACACGCTCACCACCTGGCAGTTCAAGGGGCTCGCCCATGATGCGGCGCTGCGGAGCGGCACAATTACCGACACCTGCATCGCGGCCAAAGACCTGATGGTGGAGCCGCTGCTGCCGCGGTTTCTGCGGGAAGGGGATGTCGTGCAGATTCCGGTGAAGGTGAGCAACACGTCGACCGGCCGGCTTGCCGGCACGGTGCGGTTCTCGCTGGCCGATGCGCGGACAAGCGACAGCCGCGACTCGCTCATCGACGGGCCACGCGAGCAGGGATTTGATCTGGCCGCCGGTGAGTCGAAGCCGGCGGTCTTCACTGTGAGGGTGGCCGACGGTACCGACGTGCTGCGAGTTCTCGCGGTCGGCACGGCGTCGAACTCCGCCAAGCCCGCCAGCGACGGCGAGGAGTCGCTGCTGCCGGTGTTGCGGCGGCGGGTGCCGGTCACGGAGACGATCCCGATCACGATCCGCGGGCCGGGGGAGCGGAAGGTGTCGCTCGAGCGGCTTGTGAACAGCGCTGGCACGGGGATCGAAAGCCAGTCGCTCGTGGTGCAGGCGGCGTCGAATCCGGCCTGGTATGGCGTGCTCGCGCTGCCGTCGATCATGGAACAGGCCGACGAGAGCACCGAGACCCTCTTCACGCGGCTCTATGCCAACTCGCTCGCCCGGCATATCGCCACCCGCGATCCGCGGATCGAGCAGATCTTCGCCCAGTGGAAGGGCACCGACGCTTTTGAAAGCCCGCTGGAAAAAAATACCGACCTCATGCAGACGCTCCTCGCCGAGACGCCGTGGGTCCGCGACGCGGTCGATGAGCGCGAGGCCCGGGCCCGGATCGCGCTGCTTTTCGACGCCACCCGGGCGGAGAACGAAGCGAAGGCGGCGCTGGCCCGTCTGGAAACGCTCCGCAACGGCGACGGTGGCTGGCCGTGGTTTCCCGGGGGCACCACCTGCGACTCGGTGTCACTCGGCATCATCGCCGGCTTTGGACGGCTGCGGGCTGCGGGCGTGGCGATCGACATCCAGCCTGCGCTCGCCGCGCTGCCTTGGCTTGACGGCCGCCTGATCGAGGAACAAAAGCGGGCTCTGAAGGTCTGGGGTGACAAGCCCGACGACATGGTGCTGACGCCGATCGGCGCCTTCGCCCTCTACGCCCGCAGCTTCTTCGCGAAAGACGCCCCGCCCGAGGGCGAGGCGGCCGAGGCCCATCGCTGGGGGCTCGACGTCGGCAAGAAGACCTGGATGAAGATCGACCCGCGGCGAAGCCAGGGGCATCTGGCGATCGCGCTGCAGCGGGCCGGCGACCGCGAGCCCGCCCTGTCGATCATCGACAGCCTCAAGCAGCGGGCGGTCGATGCCGATGTCGCACCCGGCACGGAGAAGGAAAACTGGCAGGGCATGTGGTGGCGGGACCGGCATCCCGGCTGGTGGAGCTGGGCCCATGCCCCGATCGAAACCCAGTCGATCATGATCGAGGCCTTCGACGAGGTGGCCGGCGATGCCAACGCGGTCGAGGCGCTCAAGGCGTGGCTGTTGTCGCAGAAGCGGACAAGCCGCTGGGCCGGCAGCCGGGCGACGGCCGACGCGGTGGCGGCGCTGTTTGGTCGGGGGCAGGACCTGCTCGCCTCGCAACAGCTCGTCACCGTGACGATCGGCGGCGAGCCTGTGCAGCCGGAAAAGGTCGAGGCGGGTACGGGCTTCTTCGAGCAGCGGCTCGTCCGCAAGGAGATCACGCCGGCGACTGGTGAGATCGTGATGAAGAAGCCCGAGGCGGGCCTCGCCTGGGGCGGTGTGCACTGGCAGTATCTCGACGACATCGCCAACGTGCCGGCGGCAGGCCGCGAGGAACTGGCCGTCGAGAAGAAGCTGTTTGTGAAGCGGCATACGAAGGCCGGGCCGGTGCTCGAGCCGATCGCCGGCGGCGGGGCCGCGGCGAATGCGACCGACCTCGAGGTGGGCGACGAGCTGGTGGTGCGGCTCGTGGTAACGAGCGATCGCGACTACGAATTCCTGGAACTCTCCGACCATCGGCCGAGCCTCACCGAGCCGGTCGACGTGCTCTCCGGCTGGCGGTTTGGCGACGGGGCGGCCTGGTATCTGGCGATCCGCGACGCCTCGACACGCATGTTTTTCGAGCGGCTGCCGCGGGGCACGCATGTGTTCGAGTATTCGCTGCGGGCGGCCCATCGCGGCGAGGCGTCGAGCGGCTTCGCCACGATCCAGAGCCGCTACGCCCCCGAGTTCTCCGCCCACTCTTCGAGCATTCCCGTCACCGTCAAGTAGGACGCCGCCCGAAGTAGGATAGGCTTCAGCCTGCCACGCGGATGCAGGACAGGCTGAAGCCTCCGATCTCACCAGCCGACGAGTGGGTTTGATCCGTCAGGCGTCGTCGAGGGCGTGGAGCGAGAGCCGCACATCGCGGAGTCGGGCCAGCGTTTCGGGCGTCCGCAGGTCGGGATACTCCTCCATCAATGCCACGACGTCGGCGAGGTCATGCTGTCGTTTGCTGGCTCGGCGGCGGGGCTCGGCGGCGGCAGCCAGTTTGAGCACGATCAGATCGGCGGGCGTCGCCACCCTCATGCGGAGGCCATCGGCAAGATCGGTCAGCTCCGCATGGGCGACGGCGTCGGCGATCCCGATGTCTTCGGCAGAAAACTGCACCGCCGTCCGCGGGCTGCCTGGGCCGGCGGGCGGCGCCCGCCAGTTGTCACTGTGCTCGTGGCGGCCCGTATGGTCGAAGCCGGCGTCCAGCAATGCGGCTCGCGGAACGTCGTCGAACAACGGCACCGCGACGTCGATATCGAGCGTGGTGCGGGGCTCCGTCGTACGGATCTGAATCGCCACGCCACCGATCAATGCGTACGATACGCCCGCCCGGTTGAGCAGATCGGCCACGAGTCGC
>JBJOHE010000084.1:0-3429 GCA_046047895.1 Planctomycetota bacterium
TGATCGCCAGGGCGAGGCCGAGGCCGAGCACGAGGGCGGTGGTGAGCAGGACGCGGTCGTGGGAATGGAACTGCACCTCGGGCAGAAGGTCGGCCGCCGCGATGCAGATGAAGGCGCCGCCGGCCACGGCCAAGGCAACGCCGAGCACGAGTTGCTCGTGGCCCCCGAGCAGTGACAGGCTGGCGAAGAATCCAGCCGCCCCGATCGGCACCACGGCCGCGTAGCCGAGGTTGACGAGCGTCCGGAGCCTGCGGGAGGCGCGGGCCTCGAGCATCAGGGTGGCGATGATCGCGGCATCGAGCGGCTTGTGGAGCAGGATCGCGAGGAAGGTGGCGAAGCCCGGCAGCGGGCCTCCGCCGTGGGCGGCGTCGGCCCCCACCGAGGCGGCCAGCGCGGCGCCATCGGCCAGGCTGTGGAGCGCGAGCCCCGCCAGAGCGCCGCACCAGGCCCAGCGGCTGTGGCGGGTCGGCTGGTGATGGCCGGACGGGGGGGCGTGATGGGCATGGTGGGCGTGGGCATGTTCATGCTCGCATCCGGAATCCGCGGCATGGTGGGCGTGGGCATGGAAGGCCCGCTCCAGCAGAAACATCACGAAGAAGCCCCCCAGCGCCCATCCCATCGTCGCGTCGAAGTTGCCGCCAAGTTCGAGGGCGGCATGGGGCAGGAGGTGGAGCATGCCCACCCCGAGCAGCACCCCGCCGGTGAACGAGAGCAGCACCTGCGTCATCCGATGGCTGAGCGAGAGCAGCGCCATCGACGAACCGCCTGCGAAGGCGGCGGCCGCGATCAGCAGCAGATAGCCCGCCAGGGCGACGGTCGCCGACGGGGCTGGGAGCACGGCGGCCAAAAGAAGAGGCATCGGAGGAGGGGCGACGGCAAAAAGCCCGAATGTACCCCGGGGCGGGCCCGCTCCCAAACGGCGGTTCGCTACCGGCGGTACTGCCACTGCTGGTAGGGATATTGCTGGTAGGTGCGGGCCGCCTGCTCCATCTGCTGCTTCACGGTGGCGATCTTCTCCGTCCAGGCCGCGTCACCGGCGGCCAGGGCGCCGAGCAGGATCGCCAGCACGTAGGTCACGATGTTGGACCACATCACGGGGCCGTGAAACTTGAGCGCGGTGCCGAACGACTTCTTGAACTTGGGGCCGAACATTCCCAGTCGCACGCTCCAGATCTCGTCGAGCACGAGATGGGTGAGGAAGCCGAGCACGACGGCGCTGGCCACGAAGTACCGCCGCAGCGGTTCCTCGTGGCCGAAGGCCAGGTAGGTCACCTGCCCCGCGATGGCCGCCGCCGGCAGGCTGTGGAACATCCCGCGGTGGTACGAATAGTTCTTGAGCAGCCAGGCCAGGCCGAAGCGGACAGCCAGGTAGATGGCGGCCCCGGCGAGGACGATGCCCTCCAGCGGCATGCCGGCCTGCTGAAAACGCTGGACCAGCAACATCGGCACCACCGCTGCCGCGAAGGCGACGCTCTCCTTCAGAGGAATGCCGGGCCCGCTGTCGAGATCGGGCATCATCCCGGCCACGCCGCACAAGCCTGCCCCCAGGGCGCAGGTCAGCGGCGGCAAATCGCCGACGTACCAGGCCGCCAGGCCGTAGCCTGCGCCCGCGATCGACGAGCCTGTGATGTGCACGCGGAATCCGGGCACGGTTGAACGTTCCCCTGCGGGAGCCTTGCGCAGGCCGGATTCCCTCCCGGCCCTGCCAACGCCCCGAGGCCCGCGCGAAACGAGGGACCTCGCGCCGCGCAGACACTGTGGTGGATATCGTCAATCGAGAGCGGGAGCGTCACCTCGTCGGAACGCCGCTCCCCTGCACTGCCGGAACGGTCCGGTCCACCAGACGGTGGGCGAAGGCGGCGGAGAGCCGGGGAAAACAAGGGGTTTTGGGGGCGAGGGGCAGGTCGGGTCGTTATTGAATGAATGGCTTGCGGGCTCTGGGTGGTCTGGGTCGACCTTGCTCGATCGTTCGGATCTCGGGTTCAGGCGGTCTGGAGTGGGCGTTTTTGGCCTTCATGGCCGGCTTGGCCCGGGCCTACACTCCCGCCCCGGAACATTTCCCCGCGAGAGGCAGATCATTCCCATGGCGATCGAAGGCTACGACCTCGTGATGCTCGGCATCCTCGCCGCCGCGGCGATGCTCGGCTACTTCAAGGGAATCGTCTGGCAACTCGCCTGGATTGCGGGCATTGCGGCGAGCGCCGTGGTTGCCCTCCGGTTTGGCGGTCCCCTGGCCCCCTTCTTCGGCAGCCAGGCGCCGTGGAATCGGCTGGTGGCGATGCTCGCCCTCTACGCCGCGACCTCCCTGGCCGTGTGGCTCGTGTTCAGCGTCATCTCCGGGCTGATCAAGACGGTCAAGCTTTCAGCCTTCGACCATCAGATGGGGCTGCTGCTTGGCCTGGCCAAGGGGGCTCTGCTCTGCGTCGTGGTGACCTTCTTCGCGGTCACCCTCGCCCCCGACTACCGGGACCAAATTGTGGGCAGCCGCAGCGGTCGACTCGTCGCCGAATTGATCGTTCGGGCCGACCAGATCCTCCCGCCTGATGTCGTGGCGACGGTGGCTCCATTCGTGCAGCGGTTCGAGGACGAACTCAACAAGCCAGCCGGGCAGCCCGGCGGCCTTGGTCAGCCGGCCGCCGCCGCCATCGCCACGCCATCGCCTCTCGAGGCGATCTGGGAAGGGGTTCAGTCCGCCGCCGCCTGGACCGGTGCCGAGGCAGGGGGGCAGGGGGGGGCCGATGCCTTCTTCAGTCAGCCGGCCGGTGGCAGCTCGGTCGCTCCGGCCTCGGCCAACTGGCAGCCGCTGCCTCCGGGGCACCCTGCCGCACAGCCCGCGCAACCTGAACGGCCGACCACCAGCCGTTTCGGCCAGCCGGCTGCCTACCAGCAGCCCGCCGCGCAGCCGGGCGGGTTTCCCGTGGGCACCCAGACGCCGATTCCGATCCGCTAGCCGTCGGCCCAGTCGCTCGCTCGCAGACCATGCGGCAGCCCGGATCTCGGAGTGGATGAGCGACCGTTGGCGGTCGGATCTGAGTCGCCGCTCGGATGCGTGATTGGCAGGGCGGTGGAGAGGGCTCGGCAGCGGGAAAGGCCTGAAAAACAAGGCCCAAAGCAGGGGGTCCAAACCGGACATAAGAGACATTATCGGACGTTGTGGAGCGGGGGGGCATCCTCGCCGATCCGGCCTTTTCCCGATGCCCTGCGAAACGCTCTGAGCCCCGTGCCTTGGCACTCGTCCTTCAAGTCACCTCCGGCAAACAGACCGACGACCGGGTCCAGGATTGGAACCGTTCCCGGCATCGGCCCGAGGCCCGGTCGCTCCATGGCCCGAAGCGACGGCGTCGCGATCCTGGCCGATCAGGTAGGCTTGCCTATGGTTTGGGGGGCCGCGGGGAACGTTCGTCGTCGGCCATGGTTTCCTTCCATCCT
>JBJOHE010000085.1:0-6545 GCA_046047895.1 Planctomycetota bacterium
TGCATGCCGTATATCGCCCGGTCGGGAAACAACTCGCCCAACTCCGGCACCGTGTAGGCCACGTCCTCGGCGTTGCCGCCAAAGTAAACGAGGGCCTTGGGGCCGTCGTAGGGCCGGGAGGAGATCCGCACTTCGGCCCCAGGGACCTCAAGCGTGAACGCCTCCGCGTGAGCCGGCGTGACGGGCGTCGGCATGTAGATGAACGATCGCTGAAAGACGAGAAACACGAGGCAGAGCCCCACGTACACGCCGATCGCGATCGTGAGCAGGCTCCAGAGCATGCGGCGGGTTCTCATCGGAGGGCCTGTGCGAAGCCGGCGTCAGGCGAAGCGGTTTTCCACCACGACCTCGGCGAGGTCGAGCTGGCCGCCCTTCGGCCAGGCGGGCTTCACAGCTTTGCCGACAGCGACCATGAAACTGATCACATGGTCGCTCGGCAGGTTGATGATCTCGGCCACTTTCACCGGATCGAAGCCGATCATGGGGCAGGAGTCGTAGCCCATGGCCTTGGCGGCCAGCATGATCGTCTGGCCCGCGATACCGCAGGACCGCATCGCCTCGTCCCGCTGCAGTTGCTCCTTCCCTTCGTAAAACGGCACCATCCAGCCCACGGCGAGCTTTTGAATCTCGGGCGAGGCGTTTCGCCAGTATCGCTCGGGAGACTTCTTCCAGGCCTTGAGGTCGGCGGTGAGCACGATGAGCAGCGATGCGTCGGTCGCCTGCGACTGATCGTTTGCAGCCGCCCGGATCTGCGTTCGCAGCTCGGGGTCCCGCACCATCACAAACCGCCAGTTCTGCATGTTGAACGACGTGGGCGACTGGATCGCGGCCTCGAGCAGCTGCCGCTCTTCGGCGGCGGTGAACCGGTGGCTCGGGTCAAAGGCCTTCATCGACCGCCGTTGGTTGATCGCGTCAAACGTGTCCATGTACACTGCCGTCCTCTTGATGCGGAGCCGAACCAGATGCCGTTGTACGAATATTCCTGCGACAAGTGCAGCCAAAAAATCGAGCTGCTCATTCGCGGCGACGAGAAGCCCGAGTGTCCGCACTGCCACAGCAAAAAGCTCACCAAGCTCTTGAGCGTCGTCCGGGGCCACGTTTCCGGGGGCGGCGGCGGGCAGGCTCCTGCGGAGATGTGTGGCCGGCCACAGTGCGGCATGGGCGGCTGCCAGGGCCTCGGGTGACCTTGCTGGTGGCCGCCTGCTGCGGCACGTGTCCTTATCCGGCCCCGCGGCGAGCGTGCAGCCGGTCGAGGGCGTCGGGAGCCTCGCCGAGCAGGGGCGAGTGGCCGAGATACCGCTCGGCGAGTTCACGGTGGCCACGGACGCGGAGCGTCGCGTACACGTGCAGTTCGAAGTGGAGCCTGAGGCGTTGCGCCGCATCGGGCTCGCCCACGGCCGTCAACACGCCCATCAGCGCCTCCGCGGTGCAAAGCTGGTCGGCCCGGGCCTGGTTGCGAAGCCAGTAGCGGCTGGGCTCACTCGTTGCTGCGGCTGGCAGTCGCACGCATCGTCCGCGGCCGTGCATGCTCGCGAGCATCTCACCGGCCTGCCGCCAGGAGCCGTCGAGGAGCAGCACGGTCGGGGGCGGCTGCAACGCGGGGGCGTCCGTGGTGGCGGGCTCAGGCAGCGGGTCGCCCGATGGATGGAGCACCCACAGTTCCCGGTCGTGCTCATGGATGTCGGCCGGATAGCCCGTCTCCGGAAAGAAGCGGTTGCCCCGCTGGTAGACGTGGCAGACAGCCCCGGTCACCGAGCGGCCGACGAGATTGCCGGTGCTCGAGGGGCGGCACTGTTCGAGGCGATGGATCAACACCTCAACGGCGATTCGTGTGTCGACCGGCGGCAGCATGTCGCAGGTGCACCACCGCGGGGGCAGGCTACACCGCGGGCAGCGGGCGGCACCGGCGAGAACGACGCTGCGGCCCATGACAAATCCAGCGGAATCCAGTGAAGCGGCCTTATGATTCTGGCCGTCAGCAGACTACACAATTCCTCCCGAGGGCGATCACTTCATGGCCGAGATCCAGCCGGGCCGCTATCGGCACTACAAGGGCAACGAGTACACGGTCTTGGGCATCGCCCGCCACAGCGAGACGCTGGAGGAGCTCGTGGTCTACCGGCAGGAGTATGGCGAGCGGGGCTTGTGGGTGCGGCCGGCGGCGATGTTCGCGGAGACTGTGGTGGTCGAGGGCCAATCGCAACCGCGGTTTCGTCGCGTCGATTCGGAAGAAGCGAGATGACGCCAGCGGCCCTACGGGCGTGCACAGTCACTCGCCGGAAAGCCGCCGGTAATCCGGCCAGCGGCCTGACGTGATCCGACCGCTCTGATTCCATGTGCCTCGCGTGCGCGTACACGCGTGCGCACACGCACGAGCGCGCCTGCGCTCACGTGCGTGCGCTCGCACGCATGCATGCCCGCGCACATCCGCGCGCGTTGATGAATGGAGAGTGCGTTCCCGGTGCCTCTCCCTGACGTCGCGTTGAAAAAACCGTCGTGCAGTTTTCTTGACGGCCTGTCGATGTCGCCCTAGTTCTGAAAAAAGACGAGGCCGAGGTCATCGACCCTGTCAGTCACTTTGCAATCGCCATTTCACAACGGAGCACACGACATGGTTTCCGCAGCACGCACCTCCCAATCCCAATCCAAAACGCTCGTCATCGCCGAGAAGCCGTCGGTGGCCGCCGACATCGCCAAGGCCCTCGGCGGCTTTACCAAGCGTGGTGACATTCACGAATCTGCCACGATGCTGATCGCCGCGGCTGCCGGCCACCTACTCACCACCGTGCTGCCGAAGACGTGGAAGCTTGCCGACCTCCCCGTGCTGCCCGAGCGGCTCGAGATGAAGCCGGCCCCGCGGCAGGCCAAACGGCTCGCCGAACTCGTAAGCCTGCTGAGCCGTGATGACGTGACCGGCGTGATCAATGCCTGCGACGCCGGCCGCGAGGGCGAACTGATCTTCTGGGAGATCATGCACCATGCTGGCTGCACGAAGCCCGTGCAGCGGCTGTGGCTCCAGTCGATGACCACGGCCGCCATCCGCCGGGCGTTCGATGAACTGCGGCCCGCGTCGGCCGTCCAGGGGCTGGCAGATGCGGCCGTCTCCCGATCGCTCGCCGACTTCTGGATCGGCATCAACATGACGAAGGCCCTGACCGGAATCGCCAAGCGGGCTGGCCGCTTCGACATCATGCGTGCCGGTCGCGTTCAGACGCCCACCCTGATGATGGTCTGCCAGCGGGATCTCGAAATTGCGGCCTTCGTGCCGCAGCTCTATTGGCTTCTCACCGGCTCGTTCAGGCTCACAGATGGAAGCATCATCGACGCGGCATGGACAACGCGGGGAGCGGAGGTGAGCGAGGATCACGGGCGGCGGATCGGCAGTCGTGACCGTGCCGAGGCGATCGTCGAGAAGGTCGCCGGGCAATCAGCGACCGTTGCGGCACGGCAGCGGGTGGAGGTGAAGCAGCCGCCGCTGCTCTTCAAGCTCAACGACCTGCTCGCCGAGGCCAGCAGCCAGTTTGGGTTTCCGGCCGACCGCACGCAGAGCATCGCCCAGTCGCTCTACGAGAAGAAGCTGATCACGTATCCGCGAACGGAGTCACAGCACCTGCGGCCCGAGGATGACGTGGAGATGGTTCGCGAGCGACTCCTGCAGATCGCCATGACTGTGCCCGCCCTGGCTGGCCCGGCCGCCGACGCCCTGGCCCGCGGCATCGATGCGGCGAACAAGCGAGTCTTCGACAGCGCGAAGGTGGGCGACCACTTTGCAATCGTCCCCGCGGAGATCGCTGGGGACCGTCCGGAACTCACCGACGGCGAGCAGAAGATCTTCGACCTCGTGCTGAAACGGTTCGTGGCTGCTTTCCTGCCCCCGTCGGAGACGACCGTGCATACGCTCATCTTCACCGTCGCAGGCGAGACCTTCGAGGCCGTGGCGCGAACGATCCGCGTGCCGGGATGGCGAGCCGTGTATGGAAAGACCGTCGAGACATTGCCGGTGGGGCATGGCGGCTCAGCCGCCGGGGTCGGGTCGGCCGAGCTTTCATCGATCGCAACCGAAGAGCGGCAGACCACGCCGCCGCGGGGGCATTTCACGGACGGCACGCTGGTGAAGGCGATGGAGATGGCGGGCAAACTCGTGGAAGACGAGGAGGCTCAGGAGGCGATGCGGGGCACAGGCCTGGGCACGGCGGCCACCCGCACGAGCACAATCACGAAGCTGCTCGAAGACGGCTATCTTGTGCGCAAGGGCCGGGAGCTTCTTGCGACACCGCGGGCGATGTCTCTGAAGAAAATGCTGGAGCAGCTCCACCTCGACGTGCTCACAAGCCCAGAGATGACGGGCACATGGGAGGCGCGGCTCGCGGAGATCGAGGCGGGATCAAGCTCGACGGAAACGTTCCTGGTCGCGATTCGGGCGTTGACGGAGGACCTGGTTCGTAAGACAGTCGCGTCGCCTGTCGATCTCGTGTTGCAGGAGCTTTCCGACATTCGACTGCCGGGCACGAGTCAGTCGTTCATTGAGTTGCTGCAAGACTATGCCACGACGGACGGGTCGGTCCGAATCCCAAAGATGATTCGTGGGCGCCATCTGCTTCCGCATGAACTTCATACGCTCATCACGGAGGGCGTAGTGGGCCCGCTCGATGGGTTTGTCAGCAAGAAGACCCGCAAGACCTACCAGGCGGGCATCCGCTGGATCGCAGAGACCGGTCGCTACGAGGTTTTCTTCAATGACAACGACGACCCGCCGCCGGCAGACCAGCCGCCGATGGGCGCTTGCCCGCATTGCGGTGGCGCAGTGCATGAGCGAGCGATGCGGTATGCCTGCGCTAACGCGACAGGTGAGACCCCCACATGCAAGTTCACCGTGAAGAAGCTCTGGTGCGAGCGTGAGATCACCCGTGACGAGATTGGCCAGCTGCTTGCCACGGGCCGCACGGACCTTCTGGAGGGCTTTCGCGGCAAACGCAGCAAAACATTCAAGGCGTCGCTCGCGGCAGGGCCCGACGGGCGAGTGTCGTTTGTCTTTCCTGACAAGAAGCGAGCGAAGGGCCAAGCGTAGCCCAGCCGGTGCGCCGTCAAATTGGGGATGGTCACGCGCGACGAATGCGAATCGTCCCGTGCTGGATCACGGTGAACGCGCCTGGCAGATCCGCCTCGTGCTCAAGGATTGCACAGGCGACGATCCGTGCCTTCTCATCGTTTGAAATACCATCGACACGAACAAGTACGACACCCCGGTGATGAAGTCGCTGCCGATAGACAAGCTCACCGAAATCCTTGTCTTCGGTGATCAAGATTCTTGCGTCCAGCACGGCCGCTTCGAGGACGACGCTGTCTTTAGTGCCTCCGGGTTCCTCCGCCATCCAGCGAACGTCGTGCCTGTCATTGCGGACAGCAGCGACGACCAAACCGTCCACGCCCTCGTCGGCGAGGAACCTCATGCCGACTTCCGATCGCCCACCGCGTGCACCGTCTCGTGGCCCATGGCTTCAGCCGCATATCCGAGTGCGGCGAGGACGGCTTCCCGCGTAAGCCGGGGATGCGACTCGAGGATCTGCTCGACGGATTCGCCGCAGGAGAGCTTTCGCAGGATCAGTTCGACGGTGATGCGGGTTCCGCGAACAACCGGCTTGCCAAGCATCACGTCGGGATCGGATTGGATCAAAGGGTTGTCCATGGAACTCTCGATGGAGGAATTTCGTGAGCGTATACGCCTGTTCAGCTTTTGTCAAGGAGCCCGGGTCGATCCTGTGTCTGGAATTCTACCCCGGACCAGCATTGTCCCTCTCGCCCGTAGACTCGCGGCCATGGTTTCCCTCGCTTCAACTGGGTCGCCGTTGGTTTGGTCGCGGCCAGCATTTCCTCAGTGGCTTGGTGCCGAAGCACGACCGGCAGCCTCACCGCTTGGCCCGCGCGAGAGCCTCGTTAAATTAGTGACGGGAGCTCCCGTCCCCTATTTACCCCCATAGCGAGCATCAGGCCATGGACGAACTCACACAATTCCTTGTGAGCTTCCTTAAAAACGCTGGCACGATCGGAGCGGTCCCATTCAAGGCGGGACAGGTCGTGCATCAGATCGAGGGCGTGACCTCAATCACCTGGTATCGCCGGGACCAGTTTCAGGTTCAGTTGTTTGCGACGCCTGCCAACTACGTCATTCCCGAGCATACGCACCCCAATGTCGACAGTTACGAGGTTCTGCTCGGCGGCGATATCCGGTTCAGCAAGCATGGTCGCTGGGTTGAACCGGAACAGCTGACATTTCGACTGGACGAGTCTTCAGCTGTGCCCGGAACCCATCCTTTTCGCGGGTCGTGTATCCGCGTACTCCCCTCTGATCTCCATGGTGGGCTGACCGCCTCAAGTGGCGCTGTCTTCCTGTCGGTGCAACGCTGGCACAACGGAGTCGCACCCCACTGCGTGGCAGCGGATTACACCGGCAAGACCATGGGCTCACAGCACCACGCGTCGGTGAAGGCGGGTCAACCCGTCGATGGCCAATCCCAACAACGGCTGACCTGGCGGGATGCGGCTGG
>JBJOHE010000086.1:0-9943 GCA_046047895.1 Planctomycetota bacterium
ACGCGGCCGCCACGAGCGACAACATTCTTCTGAATCTGGCCGCCAAC
The DNA here is from genome assembly GCA_046047895.1 of Planctomycetota bacterium. Taxonomy (GTDB): domain Bacteria; phylum Planctomycetota; class Planctomycetia; order Pirellulales; family UBA1268; genus QWPN01. Next base: position 48 of record JBJOHE010000086.1, read on the forward strand.
GAGGCGATCACCGGCCACGGCAGCAACACGCTCCAGATCGCCAACACGAGCGGGGCAAGCCGTACCGTCACCAATGCCGGCTCCGCCCTCAACCCGGCCAACGGCCTGCTGTTCAGCGGCTCCGACGCGATCGTGCTCGCTGGTGGCACCCTCACCGGCACGGCGGCCACCGACGCCGAAGACGTGGTGATCCACTCGATCAACACCGCCGGCGTGACGATCCAGATGGACGTCTCCAATCCGGGCCAGACCTCGCCGGTCGCCCGCCAGGGCTGGATCACCTACAACGGTCCGGGCGATGTCCGGATCGAGGGCACGCAGACAGTCGGCAGCGGTGGCGGCCTGGCCCTCAACGGCACCGGCACGACCACCCTCGCCGGGGCGATCGTCGATGCCACCTTCCTGGGCGTCAACCAGGGCGCGGTCCGGCTTGACACCGGGGCCACCTGGACCAACACGCCGCGGCTGCAGCTCGCGGCGGGCACCAGCTTCGATCTCAACGGGATCACCGGCACCACGACCGAGAATCGGTTCTCCGAGATTGCCCCCGACTGGCAGACCGGAGCGGCCGCGGCTGGCTACATGCCCTCGGGCGGGGAACTGACCAACTCGTCGGCCACGACCGTCGACCTCGTGCTGTCGGGCACGGGTGGCGGCAACAACCAGCCCTTCTTCGGCACGATCACCGGCAATCTCAACCTGGTGGTCGACAAGGGCACCTCGATCCAGTCGCTGGCCAACGCCAACACCTACACGGGCACGACGTCGATCCTGTCGGGCACGATCAACATCGCCCGTGGCGGATCCCTTCCCGCAACCACGGTGCTGACGCTCGGCGATGCCGCCACGGCCACCACCGCCACGCTGACCCTCGGCGACGGCAACGGCTCCACGAATGGCCCTGCCCGCCAGGAGATCGCCGGCCTGTATTCGGTGGCCGCAGTGGGGGGCACGGCCCAGGTGCTCAACCAGGGTGCCAACATCAGCCAGCTCACGCTCAACATCGGCACGGGCATCGATGACGTCTACACGGGCAACCTCGGCCAGGCCGTCTCCGGCAACGGGCAGACCCAAAACCTGTTCGGCATCCGCAAGACCGGTGCCGGCACGTTTGAAATTGCCGGGGCCATCAACACCTACAGCGGCGGCACCGTGGTCGAGGGGGGCATCCTCCGGATCTCGGCCGACGCCAAGCTCGGCCAGATCGGCTCGCTGACCGGAGCCGCCGGTAGCTCTGGTGCGCCCGCAGCTCCGATCTCCGCCTTCGAGAACAGCCTCGTGCTCAACGGCGGCACGCTCCAAACCACCACCACGGCCGCCTTCGTGCTCGACGCCAAGCGGGGCATCGGCCTCGGCCCGGCCACGGGCTCGACCGGCGGCACGGGCACGCTGCTCGTCGACGCGGGCGTGACCCTCAGCTACGCGGGTGTCATCGCTTCCGCCGGCAACACTGGCACTCAGACGCTCGCGAAGGATGGTGCGGGCACGCTGCTGCTCGAAGGGCTCAGCACATTCACGGGCCTGACGCAGGCCACCACCGGCATCCTCGGCGGCTCGGGTTCGCTCGCGAGCAGCCTGCAGATCGACTCCACAGCCACCCTCGCCCCGGGCTCAGCTGCCATCGGCACCTTCACGGTGGATGGCAGCTCGGCCACGATCGCCGGCCTCCTCGCCGTGGAACTCGACGGGACGGGCAGCGGCTCGGCCGACCTGCTCGACGTCGCCGGCCTGCTCGACCTTTCGGCCGGCTCCTCGGCCGTCGACTTCAGCGTGCTCGGCACGCTCGACGACGCCGCCTACGTGATCGCCAACTACGGCTCGATCAGCGGCACCTTCGCCACGGTCACGAACCTGCCGACCGGCTACACGCTCGACTACTCCTATCTCGGTAGCAGCGTCGCCCTCGTCAGCGTGCCCGAGCCCGGCTCGGTTGCACTGCTCGCCGCCGCCAGCCTCGCCGCCACGGTCATCCGTCGGCGGCGGGCGGCGTGACACAGTTCGCTCCTATCCGCGCATCGCACCAGGAAGAACCGCCAGACTGCTTGTTGCACCTCTTGTTGCGCGGCCCGCAAGGGCCTGCGGGCTGAGAAAAATGCGCAACTGCACCCCCCCTCAGTGTGTGCAAGCCGCCACGCCTTGCGATTTTCTCAGACGTTCCTGAGCCTTTCTGGAGCGCAACATCCGCGCTTCGGCAATTGGGCCAGATGAGGTAGGTTCCGGGCGTCGGCGAGGGGGAACCTTTTCTGCTTCCTGCAGCATGGTTCGCAACCGCCTCGGGTATTTCACCGGATTCGTTGCAAAGGGGAGAGGCATGGCCGCTCGGAAGTTTCACGTTCTCATCGCACTAGGCTGCGTCGCGCTCGCAGCACGAGGGGCCTTTGCCCAGCAGATCATCTACAACTGGAACGTCCTCGGTGGCGGTGCCGCCACGTGGCAGAACGCGGCCAACTGGGATCCCAACACGGCGTTTCCCAACGCCGCCACGGATGATGCGAACCTGAGCGTTGGCCTCACCGGTGGTTTGGTGCTCGACATCGTTGCAACGGATGTGACCGTCGGCAACCTGACGATCGGTGGAACGGCTGGCCCAGTCGTCACCGACATTGTCGGCTCGGGCGGTGCGTTGTTCCTCAACGACACAAGCGGCAATGCCACGATTTTCAGCTACGGCACCACCGGCGGCACCAACGTGGTGTCGGCGCCGCTCGTGCTCTCCGATGGCACCACAGAGTTGGATGCGTCGAGCACCCAGCCGTTTTTCATCGGCAGCACGCTGAGCCTGTCTGGTGCAAACCAGACGCTGATCACCAACGGTTCGGCGGCGCTGACGATCGGGTCCAATCCCGGCGGAGTTCCCACGCAGATCCAGTTGTACGAGCGGGGCGATGACACGATCGCACGCAACCTGACCATCAATAACGTTCGGAGCACATCCACGGGCGGCCTTGATCAGTCGATCACGGTGAACGGCAAGTTCCAAACAGGTACGGCCGGTACGGGCACCGTCACCTTCGGCTCCAACAGCAATTCCGGTGCGAAGTACTACATGAGTCAGACGCAGGACCTCACGACCACGGTCAACATCGGCCGCCAGTCGTACTATCTCAACGCCGACAATCCGTTTGGCACCGGCAACCTCGTGGCCAACAACAGCAACGAGTCAAACTGGGGCGGCCTGCTCATCTCGGACAACGACGCTCGGACCCTCGGCAACGCCCAAGTGCAGGTCGGCAACAATTTCGCTGTAGCCGGCGATCACTCACTTACCTTCACCGGTGCCTTTGGTGTGACCAACAACCGCAACGTCGGCAACAACCTCGCCGCAGGCAAGACCTGGGAACTCGGCGGCACCGTCTACCCGAATATCAAGGCGGGTGACCTCAACTCGCGGACTATCACGTTTGACGGAACAGGCCGCACCCTGATCAGTGGCGTGCTCGCCAACAACATCGCCGACGACACGATTTCTGGGAACATCACCCAGCGGGGTTCGGGCTCGATCGTGCTCACTAACGCCGCCAACACCATCAGTGGAACGATCACCACCGGTGGTGGCATGATTGTGTTCGATGTGGACGGCTCGTACGGTGCCACCACAGGCGGAACCGGCGGCACGGGCTCGACCATCGTCGCAAACACCTCGGGCGGTGTGAGCTACACGCCCGGCACGGCTGACGCGGGCTGGGCGACATTTGCTGGAAAGCTGACCGGTGGCAGCGGCTACCTTGCTCTGCCGGCCGGTGACGCGGCTGCAAACCTTGACTTCTCGGCGGGTGTCCTCGCCAACGCTCCCGGCCTGAGCGTCACCGGCAACGGTGCGCTCACCTACACCGGCACGGTGACTCCGGGAGCCTCGGGGTACCGCTGGGGTGGGCCGCAGGGCCAACTCACGCTCGGCTCGAACGCTGGCACGGGTGCCAACGCCGTCACTTACACGAACGGTGGCGACGTCGTCATGACCGGCACGCCAGATTACACCGGCGTGACGACGATCCAGGGCACGTCCTATTCATCGGCACAGGTCTATATCACCAACGGTCAGCGGACGAACGGCACCCAGACGTTCTACCTACCCACGTCGCTCGAGGTTTCCTCGCTCGGCAACGGTGGTGCGGCGAGTTCGCTCGGCGCTTCGTCTGCCGACGCGGCGAACTTGGTGATCGATCGAGCCACGCTTGTCGTGAACAACTCGACCGCCACCTCGACGGACCGACTCTTCACGATCGGTTCCGGCGGTGCCACGATCGAAGCGGCCGGCACCGGCCTGGTGACGGTCGGCAGCGGCGGTGGCGCGAACGTGGGACCGGCGGCCACCGCGACCTTCACGCTCGCGGGTACCGGCGACGGCACGCTCGGCAGCGTGCTGGCCAACGGCGTGGGAACCCTGTCGCTTGCCAAGACCGGTACGGGCACCTGGTCGCTCGATGCGACCAACACCTACACGGGCACGACAACCGTTTCGGCCGGCACGCTGATCGTGAACGGCGCCCTGGGCTCGGGTGCGGTCACCGTGGATGCCGGTGCCCTGCTCTCGATGGGCGCGGGCTCCACGCTGGCCTTCAGCACCGCCGGGCCCACGATCACCTCGAACGGCAACATGACGTTTGCCAGCGGGTTTGGCGTGGCCAACCTCGTGGGCCTCGACGACACGATCGGCGGCGGCACCTACACGCTCGTCGCGGGCACGGTGGACACGTCGAACCTGAGCAACGTGGGTGCGGCCAACGCCTACTCCTACGGTAGCGTTGGCTCGACTGCCTACTTCCTGCCCGGCAGCCTCAACCTCGTGGTCGTGCCGGAGCCGACGAGCATCGCTGTCTTCGCGGCCGGCGCGGCCCTCCTCGGCTGGCGGCTGCGGCGGCGGACGGCCGCCTGAGTTCCGACGGATCTCTGCCTCTGATTCCTGAGCCGGCCGGAAGCCCCAGCGGTTTCCGGCCGGCTGCTTTTTTTGGTGCTTCCGAGCACTCGTGGAGTGGCAACTCCGGCCACGGGTCTTCACCGCGGAGCCACCGCGTTGTGTGCTCATGTCCTTCGCTATCGTGAGGCCCCGCTTTCAGACTGCCCGAATCCGCCCGGCCCCACAAAGCTCCTTTCCCATCAACGGTGAATCGGGATTTCACCGGCTGAATGAAAACGATTCACTCTCTCAGTGAAGCCTCGCCTCATCCCGCATTCAGCAGCCCCGCCACGCCGTCGGCTTCACCCATGTTTTCCCCTCATCGAACGGGCGAAACCAGAATTGCGCGAGTGTGCGCCAGAGCGACCCTCAAGTAGGCACGACAAGTGCTGTATGAATCCATCGGTGGGGGGGTGACGGGAGCTTCCCCGGTGCAACTTTCTGGAGAATCTCATCATGCGGGTTCGCGTCGCCTTGATCGCGGTCGTCATCGCCGCCCTTGCTTCCACGTCCCCGGCTGCCACGGTCTTCCAAGACTCGTTCAACAGCGGCAGCAGCCTGAACCCCGGCTCGTATCCGACTCCGACGGCCAGTTCCACGGGCTACAACATTCTCTCGACCAAAGCCGCGACCACCGGCCCCAGCCTCTCGGCCGGAGCCCTGCAACTCTCGCTCAACGCCGCCACCACGTCGGGCGTGGTCGAAACCCAGGCATTGACTCCGGCCGCCACGCTGACCAGCCCGGGCGAATCTCTCAAATACACCTTTTCGTTCGTCAACACCGGCGACCTATTGGCGGGCGGCACATCGTCGTATCTCTACGGAGGCATCTACAACAGTGGCGGAAGCGCCCCGGTAGTGCTTAACAGCAGCGGCTTGAACACGACGGCCGGCTCGCCCTACGCGACCGGGGGCGCCTTCGGCTGGCAGGGATACGTCGCCCGAATCGCCCCGACCGGTGGATCGTCGCAGATCTACACTCGCCCGGCCCAGAACGGCACCGACACGTCGTCCCAAAACCAAGACGTCGTTGGCAACAACGCCGGCGGCGGTCTCTACGACAGTCCGGCCGGCTCCTCGCTGAATTCGGCAGCCTCAACCCTCGCTGCGCTCACGAACGGCGACACCTACACCTACCAGATGACCGTTACGCTCAACGGTGATGCGAGCCAGACCTTCGAATCGAGCCTCTATGCCGGAGCGTCGGCGTCGGGAACGCCGCTCTGGACCCAGTCGGGAACCGATTCCTCGCCCCTGGCAACGACCTACGACGCGATCGCCATCGGCTACCGGAATTCCGGCACCTCGCTCAACCCGATCATGACCGTGCAGTCGGTCTCGCTCGAAGTATCGGCCGTGCCCGAACCTGCATCCCTCGGCCTCGTCGCCGCCGGCCTTGGCCTGGCCGGTGCGGCCGCCCGGCGACGGCTGAAGCGGGCGTGAGCCTGCTGACTCCAGCATCCCCCGTCCGGCCGTTGCGGTCTCAATGTGGCCGCAACGGCCGCGATGTTTTCCGATTCCCTCCTGTCCGCCCCTCGTCTGACAACAGTCACCCATGGCCTTCGCCCTCCCGATTCGACTCCTGCTGGCCGGCCTGGTGCTCGGCTGGCTGCCGATCGCCAGCGGGGCCGGCCTGCGGTGCACCTCCCTCTCCTGCGAGCATCGCCTTGTGGCCGAAGGGATCGACACGGCCGCGGCACGACTCGGCTGGCAGATTGCGGCCGATGGCCGTGGCCAACGGCAGACCGCCTATCGGATTCTGGTGGCCTCGAGTCTCGACACCCTCGCCCGCGACGAGGGTGACCTCTGGGACTCGGGCCGGGTCGACTCGGGGAACTCTGTCGACATCCCCTACGCCGGCCGACCGCTCCCGACCCACGCCGAATGCTTCTGGAAGACGATGGTCTGGAACGACGCCGGCGAGCCCTCTGCCTGGAGCGAGCCGGCCCGGTGGTCGATGGGCATCCTCGCCGCGCCCGACTGGCAGGCTGAGTGGATCGGGCTCGACGAGGAGATCCCGAAGCGATTCGTGGCCGATACGAACTGGATCTGGTTCCCCGATCCGGGCCCGGCCGAGGCCCTGCCCCCGGGTGTGCGGTTCTTCCGGCGGGCCTTCACGATTCCGGCGGACCACCCGATCACCAGCGCCGTGCTGCGGATCACCGCCGATGACGCCTGCACGATCTTCCTCGACGGCCGGGAGATCGGGAGCCGGTCGGGCGGCCACGCCACCAAGGAGATGGACCTCACCTACCGGCTCGCGTCCGGACCGCACCTGTTGGCCGTCCGCGCCGAGAACCGTGGAGATGCGGCCGGACCGGCGGGCCTGATTGCGCGGCTGCAGATCGACTTCGCCGCGGGCGATCCGCTCGTCGTGCGGGCCGATGAAACCTGGCTCACATCCGCCGGCGAATCCGCGGGCTGGCAACGCCCCGACTCCGACGCAACCGGCTGGCAGCCGGCCCGCGTGCTCGGGCCGGTCGGGATCGCCCCCTGGGGCAAGGTGCAACGGGCAGAAGAACGCCGGCTTGCTGCCCGCTATCTGCGACGGGAGTTTGCCGCCGCGAAGCCGATTCGTCGGGCGATGCTCTCCTGGTGCGGCCAGGGTCTCTCGGTGGTTTCGATCAACGGCCGGCGGGTCAACGACCACGTGCTCTCCCCCGCGCTGGCCGAATACCCGAAGCGGCTCTGGTATCTGACCGAAGACGTCACCGACCTCGTGCGGGAGGGCCCCAACTGCCTGGGCGTGATCCTCGGCAACGGCCGGTTCTTCGCCCCACGCAGCCAGGTCTATGCCAACATGCCGACGTACGGCCTGCCGAAGCTGCTCCTGCACCTTCGACTCGAACACACCGATGGCACGGTGTCGCTCGTCACGAGCGACGAGGCCTGGCAGATCACGCCCGCTGGTCCGATCCAGGCGAACAACGAATTCGACGGCGAAGACTATGACGCCCGGCTTTCCCTCGGCGGGTGGGACCAACCGGGCTACGACGCCTCGGCCTGGCACTCGGCCGAAGTCGTTCCCGCCCCAGGCGGCATCCTCTCGGCTCAGCCGATCGAGCCGATCCGGGTTGTCGATCGGCTCCAGCCCCGATCGGTCACGAAACGTCCCTCTGGATCCCATGTCTTCGACCTCGGCCAAAACATCGCGGGCTGGTGCCGGCTCCAGGTGACGGGCCCGGCCGGCACGCAGGTCACGCTCCACCATGCCGAACGGCTCACAGCCGACGGGTCGCTCGACATGGCGAATCTCCGAGGAGCGCGGGCGACCGACCGCTACACGCTGGCCGGCACGGGTAAGGAGGTCTGGGAGCCGCGGTTCACGTCCCATGGGTTTCGCTACGTGGAGGTGAGCGGGTTTCCCGACACGCTCCCCCTCGACGCGATCGAGGGCTGCGTGGTGCACGACGACCTTCGTGCCGTCGGCACGATCGAGACCTCGAGCAAGATCCTCAACCAGATCTATCGGAACGCCGTCTGGGGCTTTCGCGGCAACTACCGCAGTGTTCCCACCGACTGCCCGCAGCGGGACGAGCGGCAGGCCTGGCTCGGCGACCGGCTGGGAGTGGCCCGAGGCGAGGCGTATGTGTTCGACACGCAGGCCTTCTACGCGAAATGGCTGCAGGATATCGCCGACACCCAGCGGGCCGACGGCGTGATCCCCGATGTCTGTCCCGCCCACTGGCCGGCCTTCACCGACAACGTGGTCTGGCCAAGCGCGGCGATTCTCGTGGCCGCGACCCAGCTGCGGCAGTTCGGCGACCGCGACGTGATCGCCCGCCATTACCCCTGCTTTGTCCGCTGGCTCGACCACATGCTGGGACTCACGACCGACGGCCTCATCGACCGCGACGCCTACGGCGACTGGTGCGTGCCCCCGGAGGACCCCGCGCTGATCCACTCGCAGGATCCAGCCCGCCGAACCGCCCCCGCCCTCCTCGCGACCGCCTTCCTGGCCCACGACCTCGAGCTCGTGGCTGGCTTCGCCGACCTGCTCGCCAAGCCCGACGACGCCACCCGGCTTCGCCGCGAGGCCACCACCATCAAAGCCGCCTTCGAGCGACGTTTCTTCGACGATGCGACCGGCTTCTACGACAACGGCACCCAAACCGCCTGCGTGCTGCCGTTGGCCTTCGGGCTCGTGCCCCCGGCCCACGCGGCAGGCGTGGTCGATCGCCTCGTCGAGCGGATCGAAGGGCCCTCCCACGGCCACATCGGCACCGGCCTCGTCGGCGGCCAATTCCTCTACCAGACCCTCACCCGCTGCGGCCGGCCCGACCTTGCCTTCCAGATCGCCAGCCAAAAGACCTACCCGAGCCTGGGCTACATGGCCGAGCAGGGCGCGACGACCGTCTGGGAACTCTGGAACGGCAACACCGCCGATCCGGCGATGAACTCCGGCAACCACGTGATGCTCGTGGGCGATCTCGTCACCTGGATGTATGAAGACCTCGCCGGCATCGCCCCCGCCACGGCCACCGACGGCTTCCGCACGATTCGGATGCAGCCCTGTTTTCCGGCGGGACTCGATTTCGTGAAGGCCCGCTACGACTCCCACGTGGGCCCGATCACGAGCCGCTGGCAACGAACTCCGACCGGCATCCGCTGGGACGTGACGCTCCCCGCCAACACCTCGGCCGACGTGATCCTGCCGCCCGCCGCATCACACCGACTCACCATCGACGGCGAACCCCACGCGGTCCCCCCGGGCAGTCCCGTCACGCTCCCCAGCGGCACCTACCAGCTCGAATTCTGAACACGGGCTGAGACCGCCAAGGCGAATCAGCGTCTTGACGGCGACGCGAACCCGGATTCCGCAGGCTGCAAGCCTGCGGCCACGGGTCAACTGGAACACAGGCCTCCCACCCAAGGCCTCCCACCCAAGACCTCCCACCCAAGACCTCCCACCCAAGGCCGCCCACCCAAGGCCGCCCCGGTCGGGGTTGCCCGTGCCCCGGAGTCGGCCTAGAGAACCAGCGCAGCCCGGAGGGCGAAG
>JBJOHE010000087.1:0-4208 GCA_046047895.1 Planctomycetota bacterium
GTCACGCCCAGCGACTCGAGAAGCCGCGCCGTGCCCGCCCCGGCATTTTCCATCAGCACGACGCCAGGAACGCCCAGATCTTCGATCGCAGCACGATCGACCTCTCGCACCTCGGCCCTCGTCAGTGATCGCATGTCGCACCCGCCCCGCTGGGCCTCCGAAGAACAAACCAGAAGAGAACGGCACCGCCTGAGCCGGTGTGACAAACGTCATATGGAAGCGGAGTGTTTCCAGAGCATACGGTACGGGGCTCCGGGAACGCCGCTGGCGGGGTTCCGACCGCAGCAGGCAGGCTCGTGACTCAACCCCTGATCGACGAACTGGCGGCCGTCCTCGCCGCCGGAAGCGACGACGACGTGGCGCTGGCTGCCCTGCGGGGCTGGCAGGCGACCGTTCCTGCCGACTACCACTCGATGATGCGGCGAACGGAGGCGACGGGGGTCGTCGATTTCTGGAATCCGAAGGCCGGCCGACTTGAGAGCGAGCACTGGCTCGTCAAATTGTTTGCCACGCTCTGGGCGGCTGAGGATCCTTCAGGCACCCACCCCGCGGTGATCGCCTTCCTCCAACAGGGCCCCGGGGCCTATCTCCGCAGCCAGATCGAACCCGATGAGATCTGGCACCAGCGGGCCCATTACCAGATCGTCGATGCAGCCCACGGCATCAAGGACATGGTGTCGGCGTTTCTCGTGCCTGCTCCGGGAACGCTCGTCGTGCTTAACGCGGGCAGCCTGTCGGCGCACCTCGACCCTGCCCTTGTTCCCCCCGCGGGGCGGTACGCGAGCGTGCTCACCACGCTGCTGGCTGCCCGGGGCGGCTTCACCACAACCCGGGATGACCGCCTCGACCGCCTCGACCGCCTCACAACCCGCGAGCTTCAGGTGCTTCGCCTCGTGCGGCAGGGCAAGCGGAACGCCGAGATCGCAGCCGACCTCGGCATCAGCGCCCTGACCGTCCGCAAGCATCTGGAAAACATCTTCGCCAAACTGAGCGTCGAGACCCGCACCGCCGCCGCTGCCATGCTCACTGCGGCGAGCGATCGGTGAGCGTTCCCAAGCGGCCTCCGGCAATCCGGCAGGCCGCCCGGGATCACGGTCAGCGACCAGGGGCCTGAGCCGATCCTCGCGACATCCGCCGAACCCGGCGGCGAGCGGCGTAGCCCCCGGCGACGATCAGGGCTGCCACACCGGTGGCGACCGACCCCGGCTCCGGCACGACCTGGTTGAATCCGGACCCTGCCCGGTCGAACGCAACATACCGAGGGCGATTGGACGAACCCGCCCCGGTGCTGAAGCTGTAGAGCTGCGTGCCCGATGAGTCGTAGCTCGCGATGGATTGGTTCACATAATCCGCAACGAGGATGTTGCCCCCAGAGTCGAAGGCGAGGCCAAACGCGAACGCAAGACCGGAGACGAGGTTTGTGGTGCTTCCGCCTTGAGTCGTGACGTTGACCCCGAAATCCCCGGCCGAATAGACATCGCCATTCGAGGCGACGGCGACCGCCCTGACCCCTTGGCCCGGCGTGAAGGTGGCAAACGTCGACGGCACGCCGTTGACGATCTTGCTGATCGAGTAGTTGGCGTTGTTCGCGGTGTAAAGGTTGCCCGATGCGTCAAGCGCGATCCCATAGGGAGACGTGTTCGATCCGAATGTGAGGAGCGGGGAGACCGTTCCGATCGACGAGATCTCGCTGATCGCTCCGGGGTTTCCATCGGCAGTCACGGAGAACTCTCCCGCGCTGCTGCTGTATGTGATGCCCCGGTTGTTGGTGAGGCCGGTGGCAAACGAGGTCACGGTTCCACTGCCCGGCACGATCTTGCTGACGGTCCCGGCCCCAGCGGTCGTGCTGTAGTTGTTGGCATACAGGTTGCCATCGCCACCGAAGACAAGCCCCATCGCCTCGGTCAAACCGGAGGCCACCGTCGTCTTCGTGGCCGCGATCGTGGTTCCGTTTCCGCTCGAGATGTCGAAGCTCGCCACCGATGTCTGGAGGGTCACATACACAAGCTCAGCCTTTGCAGGCGTCACTGCGCAGAGACAGACCATGGCGAGACCGACCGGAATCAGCCAGAAGCGGCGCGGCGGACAGACTTTGTTCATGAGCAAAACTCCTCGATGATCCGGCGGAACAGACAGCGCAACCCGACATCGCAGCTCGAATCAAAGAACCGCCGGCGGTGGGGAAAGTAGGCCACGGCCGAACTCCAACGCCATACGGCGAACGTCATAGCCGACCGATTTCACGGCTGAGACGGCCCACCACGCTGGAGTCGTTTCCCGGCATGGGCCCTCAGCGAACCGCGGCCTGAGTCCAGGCCCGATCGACGTACCGCCAGGGGTTTCCCGGCGGCGGAGCATCGCGAACGATCGCCGGCAGGCGACGGTCGCTCCAGCCGTCGAAGCACACCCGCCGCGCAAACCGGAGGATCGACCAGGGCAGGCCCACCGCCGAGAAGAACGGCGGCCCGGCCGAGGGCCAGGGGCCGCCATGCTGCATCGGCGGCGTGACGGTGAGCCCGGTGGGCATCCGATTTTCCACGATTCTGCCGGCCCGGGCCACGAGCAGCGGCGCGATCAGCGCAAAGGCTTCGTCATCGACTCCGGCATGACTCGCGTAGAGACTCGCTCCGAGCGAGCCCTTGGCACACGCGACCGCATGAGTGAGTTCGTCGAGCGATCCGCACCGCACGAGCAGGGTCGCGTTGCCGAAAGCCTCGACGATGAAGGTCGATGGGCGGGCGAGCAGGTCGGCCGCGGAGACTTCGAGCAGGGTCGGTACGTGGCCGGCCGGCCCGGTGGCCGCGGCCTCCCCGGTGACGAGCCGGGCCCCGGCAGCAAGCAAGCCGTCGATTCCCGCGCAGAGCCGCCGGCAGCCCGCTTCGCCGAGCAAGACCTGCGGTCCGATCGCTCCGAACCGCTCGGCCACCGCCGCCACGAAGGCCGCTCCAGCCTCATCGCCCACGAGAAACACGAGCCCCGGCTTCGTGCAGAATTGACCAGCGGAGCTGGTCACACTCGCCGCGAGCTCGTCGGCGATCTGCGGCCCCCGCTCGGCGATCGCCCCCGGCAGAAGCACGACCGGATTGATGCTCCCCATCTCCACCCAGATGACCTTGCCGGCGGCGGTCGCCGCGGTGAACAGCTTCGTTCCAGCGGCCTCGCTGCCGGTGAAGCCCGTCGCGCCGATCCGGGGATCCGCCACGAGCCGCTCGCCGGTGGCGTTGTCGATCCCGTGGATGAGCTGCACCGTCGCCGCGGGCAGGCCGGTCTCGTGCAGGGCGGCCACCGCCTCCTCGGCAGCAAGCTTCGAGACGGTCGGGTGGCCCGGATGGGCCTTGGCGATCACGGGATTGCCGGCGGCGATCGCGGCGGCGAAGTCGCCGCCGGTGGCACAGCCGTAGGCCAGCGGAAAGTTGGCCGGAGGAAAGATTGCCACCGGCCCGAGGCCGAAACAGGCAGCGCGGATGTTGGCGCGGCTGTCGATCATCGCCATCCGCCAGGTCTGCTCGCGGGCGGCCGCAGCCGCCTGGCGGAGCGTGTCGAGCATCCGGGGCAATTCAGAATCCCGCAGCCGGGGCGCGATCGCCAGCCCCGTCTCCGCATGCGCCGCGGCCACGAGTTCCTCCCCCCGGGCCTCCAGCCGCTCGGCATAGCGGTCCAAAAACCGCCCCAGATCCTCGGCCGGCCTGCGGGCAAGTTCGCCGTGCGCCGCCACCGCCGCATCGAGCGCCTCGTCCACGTCGGCCTGGCTACTGATCGGCCAGACCGCGCCCCGCTGCTCGGCCCGAGTCGGATCGAAGGCCCGATAGGTGCCGATGGCGTCGGCGGGCCGCCACCGGCCGGCGATCAGAACGGGTTCCGTGGCAGGGGTGGGCATGGGATCAAAAAAGGTGGCTCATATGGGTTTTCCATGGGTCGACGCGAGTGAGCCGGGCTTGCCCATGCCATCTCGCCGGACGTTCGCTCCGGGCATCCTTCCCTCCGCTCTCTCGAAGGAAACCTCGCTTCGCCATCGTGGCTTCGCTCCGTTTCCTACGCCGCTCGATTGGCACGGGCAACCCCTTCCACACAGAGGGTTCCAGGGACGACAAAACCGCTCAATGAATCTCGTCACTTCCCAGCTTCACCGGATCCCGGAAGGCGACGGCGAAGCCGGCCATCACCACCGCCGCCGCGATCGCGAAGGCGATCCAGAACGGCTTCCAGGG
>JBJOHE010000088.1:0-4680 GCA_046047895.1 Planctomycetota bacterium
CCGCTCCGCGGCGATCACCGCCAGCCGGCTGCGGCTGCGGCCGATCCTGATGACCTCCCTGGCCTTCATTCTCGGGGTGGTGCCGCTGGTGATCGCCCGGGGCGCGGGTGCCGAACTCCGCTGGTCGCTGGGAGTCACCGTCTTTGCCGGCATGATCGGCGTGACGCTGTTCGGGGTGTTCCTGACCCCGGTGTTCTACGAAAAGCTGACCGTCCTCAGCGACCGCTGGCGGGCCCGCGGGGCCGCCCCGCCGGAGGCGCGGCCATGATCGCGGGCTTCTTCATCGAGCGGCCGATCTTCGCGTCGGTGATCTCGATCGTGCTCGTCCTGTGCGGCGGCGTCGCGGCCGTCACGCTGCCCACCACTCAGTATCCCGACATCACGCCGCCCACGGTCGAGGTGTCGACGGTCTACCCCGGGGCGAATGCCGAGCTTGTCCGCGACACGATCGCCGCGCCGATCGAGCAGCAGGTGAGCGGCGTCGAGGGGGCGCTTGCCATGAGCTCGCAGTGCACCAACGACGGCCGCTACCGGCTGACCGTCACGTTCGCTCCGGGAACCGACCTCAACATGGCCCAGGTCCTCACGCAGGTGCGGGTCACGCTGGCGATGCCGACCCTGCCCGACCTTGTGCAGCGGGAGGGGGTCGCCGTGCTGAAAAAATCCCCCGCGGCCATGATGATCGTCAACTTTACCGCCGCCAAAGACGCCGCCGGCAAGCCGCTCTACGACGAGATCTTCCTCTCCAACTACGCCACGATCCAGATTCGTGACGAGCTGCTCCGGGTCGAGGGCGTCGGCGACATCGACTTCATCGGGCAGCGTGACTACAGCATGCGGGTCTGGCTCGACCCGCAAAAGATGGCCACGGTCGGGCTCTCGTCGGGGGACATCCGCACCGCGCTGGAAAACCAGAACTACCAGATCACCGCCGGCAGCGTGGGGCAGCAGCCGGCGCCGGGGGGCCAGGCCTTCCAGATCCCACTTTCGGCCGTGGGCCGGCTGGTGACGGCCGAGGAGTTTGGCAAGATCATCGTCAAGGAGACGCCGGCAGAGGACGGCGACGTGGCCGCCGTGATCGTGCGGCTGCGGGATGTCGCCCGGGTCGAGCTCGGCGCCCAGTTTTACGACCAGATCTGCCGGCTCGACGGCGAACCGAGCGTGGGGATGAACATCTATCAGCTGCCCGGCTCCAACGCGATCGCGGCCGCCGCCGCCGTGCGGGCGAAGCTGGCGGCGCTCGGCGAGCGATTTCCCAAGGGGCTCGAGGCCCGGGTGGTCTACGACACCACGCCGTTTATCGAGGAATCGAAGGCGGAGGTGCTCAAGACCCTCCGCGATGCGACGATCCTGGTGGCGCTCGTGGTGCTGCTCTTCTTGCAGAACTGGCGGGCGACCCTGATCCCGCTGATCGCGGTGCCGGTGGCGATCGTCGGCACGTTTGCCTTCATGGCGGCGCTCGGTTTCAGCCTCAACAACCTGTCGCTGTTTGGACTCGTGCTCGCGATCGGCATCGTGGTCGACGATGCGATCGTGGTCGTGGAAAACGTGGAACGCTGGATCGAGCATGGGCTCTCGCCCCGCGAGGCAGACTTCAAAGCGATGGACGAAGTCACGGGGCCGGTGATCGGCGTGGCATTGGTGCTCTGCGCGGTGTTCGTCCCCTGCAGCTTCATCACGGGAATAGTCGGCGAGTTCTTCCGACAGTTTGCGCTGACGATCGCCGTCTCGACGGTGCTCTCGGCGGTCAACTCGCTGACGCTCTCGCCGGCACTCGCGGCGATCCTGCTTCGCCCCCATGGCTCTCCCCCCGATCCGATTGACCGCGTGGTGCAACTCGCCTGCGGCTGGATCTTTCGCGGCTTCAACGCGGGCTTTGCGGCCCTGACTCGCGGCTATGCCTGGGCGGTGCAGGGCTCGCTCCGGCTGGCCGGGCTGATCCTGCTCGTCTACGCGGGCCTGCTCGCAGTCACCTGGCTGGTGTTCACGAGCACCCCGGTGGGCTTCATCCCCGAGCAGGACAAGGGCTATCTGATCGCCGATGTCATCCTCCCGGAAGGGGCGAGCGTGCAGCGGACGGCTGCGGTGATGGCAGCGCTCGAACAGCGGGCGCTCGAGGAGCCTGGGGTGTCCCACGCCGTGTCGGTGGCGGGCCGGTCGGTCGTGCTCGGGGCCAACTCCCCCAACTGGGGCGCGATGTATGTCATGCTCGACGACTTCGCCGAGCGGCGGGGCAGTGAGGCATCGTCGGAAGCGATCGCAGCCCGGCTTCGCCGCGACTGGCAGACCACGGTCGACGAGGCGCGAGTGGAGGTATTCGGCCCGCCGCCGGTGGACGGGCTCGGCACGGTGGCGGGCTTCCGGCTCGCCCTCGAAGACCGGGGCGACTACGGGCCCGCACAGCTGGAGGCGGCAGCCGCGGCGCTCGTGCAGGAGGCCCAGGGCGACGCCCGCCTGACCGGGCTGTTCACCAACTACACCGCCAGTGCCCCGTGGTTGTTTCTCGACATCGACCGGGAGAAGACCGCCGCGGCGGGCGTGAAGCTCGAGGACCTCTTCGAGACGCTCCAGGTGCAGTTGGGCTCGTATTACGTCAACAACTTCAATCGGTTCGGGCGATCGTGGCAGGTCAACGTGCAGGCTGATGCCCGCCACCGCGGCGACATCCGTCAGGCCATCGCGGCGATGAAGGTGCCGGGGCTCCACGGGGAGCCCGTACCGCTGGCGACGCTTGTGCAGGTCAAGGATCGCGTCGGCCCGTCACTTGTGATGCGCTACAACCTCTATCCCGCGGCGGCGGTCTACGGCGAGCCGGCTCCCGGCACGGGCAGCACATCGGCCCTCGCGATCGTGCAAGGGCACTTCGACCGGCTCCAGCAGCACGCGACCATTCCCCCGTTGTTCGCCGCGGAGTGGACGGAAATGGCCTTCATGCAGATCCGCTCCGGGGCCACAGCCACCTTCCTGTTCGTGCTCGGGGTGGTGCTCGTGTTTCTGGTGCTCGCGGCCCTGTACGAGAGCTGGAGCCTGCCGGTGGCGGTGATTCTCGTCGTGCCGATGTGCCTTCTTTCAGCCGTCGTCGGGGTCCGTCAGGCGGGCATGGAGATCACGATCTTTACGCAAATCGGCTTCGTGGTGCTCGTGGGACTGGCCTGCAAGAACGCGATTCTGATCGTCGAGTTCGCCCGTCAGCTCACGCGAGAGGGGAGGCCGCTGGCGGAGGCGACGGTGGAAGCCAGCCGGCTGCGGCTGCGGCCGATCCTGATGACGTCGCTGGCCTTTATCCTCGGCGTGCTGCCGCTGGTGGTGGCCGAGGGTGCCGGAGCTGAGATGCGGCGGACGCTGGGTTTGGCCGTTTTCAGCGGCATGCTCGGCGTGACGGCATTCGGCATTTTTCTTACGCCGATCTTCTACTTTTCGCTTCTGCGGCGCGGACGGGGATCGAAGGGGCCGTGATCCGTGGTCACGGTGCAGGCCGCGCGCGGGCGGCGCGGGCCAGGCTGGCCGCGGCGGCATGCCCCGGATTCGCTTGCTTGCCAGCGAGCCTTGCGAAACGGCTGCTGGCGAACCGCTCCGCCCCGCGGATTGTGTACGGCTCGGCGGCATCTCCTTCCTGCACCGCTTTGGCTCGGCGCTCAACCACCACGTGCATCTCCACGCGTGCGTGACCGACGGCGTCTTCGTGCCGGCTGCTACCGTAGCAGGCTGTGACGCCCCGCCGGCGTTCCTACCGGCGCGGCCAATCACCGCCGCAGATTTGGCCGCGCTCACCGAGCGGGTGCGACGCCGCGTGATCCGCTGGTTCAGACTGTCTCGCCTGCTCGACGCCGCGGCCGCCGCCGACATGCTTGCCTGGGAGAACAGCGGGTTTTCGGTCGATGCGAGTGTCCGGATCACGCTCCTCGACCGCGACGTGCCAAGCTATTTTCGAAGTCTCGAGCATCTTCTCCGATACTGTGCACGCCCGCCCTTCGCGCTCGAGCGGCTCTCCGTACGGCGTGGTTCAGACGGCCGGATCAGTCGCATCCGTTACGTGCTGCCGAGACACAAAGCAGCCAACTGGGTCGGGCGGGGCCGTGGGCGGAAGTCCACGCGGCCGGGAGCCAACGGTGTCGTGGAACTCTCGCCGTTTGAGTTCCTCGACAGGCTCGCCGATCTCGTTCCGCCGCCGCGGAAGCACCGGCATCGCTATCACGGGGTGTTTACGCCGAATCACAAGCTGAGGCGGGCCGTCACGGCGCTCGCGATCGGGAATATCCGCAAGCGGTGCGACGCCGCTGCCGGCGGGCATGTGGCCGGCGGACAACCCGCGGAAGGCTGCTGCGACACTCAGGCGAAGCCCCGGTCGCACGACACCTCCCGGATTGCGTGGGCGAAACTCATGGCCCGGGTGGGGGAGGAGTTTCCGCTCGAGTGCCCGGCATGCGGCGGCGACATCCGGCTCATTTCCTTGATCACCGAACCCGCGCCGATCCGAAAGATCCTCACGCACATGTTGCTTCATACAGAGCGGCGAACCGCTCCAACCGCCACCGATCTCGCCCGCCCGCGGCCCGCCCACCGACTGGGGTGAGCTCGTGCAGATCCACGACGACCGCGACATCTTTCAGGGACGGATAGACGAGCTGCCCGCAATCGACATCCACAGCCTCTGACCGCTGCCGCCAGCCAGGTCACGAC
>JBJOHE010000089.1:0-3717 GCA_046047895.1 Planctomycetota bacterium
GGGGCCTGGAAATCCACGCGACGACCAGCCCGGCACGCACCCGTCAGCAACCAGCCTGGGCCCACATGCAACTCACCGACCGCACTACGGTTGCGAAAGTGCCATTGACCGGGCTATCCTCGCGCTCCGGCAGGCGCTCGCCATCATCACGCACCTCAAGGTCGATCCCTCAAGGCCCGAACTGTACACGGGCATGCTCAATACCGGTCACACGTACGGCGACCATCTCTCGGAGGACGATCGGCTCGCGGTGCTCGAGTTCCTCAAGTGCCTGTAGCGAGCCGTGGAGGCTCGGCAGCGAGTCGTTCACCGGGGCCGCCCGCAGGGGGCAACACGGGCGACAGGCCTATCCTGAACCACTCAACCATGGAGTAACCGGCTGCGCTGGAGTAGAATCGTTGCAATCCCAGGGCTGCCCTGTTCAACCGGTGTTCTCAGCGATCGGTGTTCTCCCACGATAACGTGGCTCCATGCCGGTCATCCCATCCACCCCGACTGAGACATGCGAGCTCCGTCCACCCGGCGCCACCGTTGCGAGCGTCTGCCCTGACAACGGCCCGGTGAATGGAGAGCCTGCCGACCTGCCACGGCCGAAAGTCGTGGTCTGGTTCTTGGTCGCCCTGATCGTCATCCACATCGTCGCACTGGGCGCCTTGCTCCCCTATGCGTTCGTGTGGTGGGGTGTGCCGCTCGTCCTCCTGGGAAACTTCGTCTTCGGCTCCCTGGGGATCAATCTCGGTTTCCACCGGATGTTGACGCACAAGGCCGTGGCGTTCCCCCGCATGCTGGAGCGGCTCTGGGTGCTGTGCGGGGTGTGCTGCCTCGAGGGATCGCCCCTCTGGTGGGCCTGCGTCCATCGCATCCACCACCAGCACAGCGATGATCGCGCCGACCCGCACTCCCCGAAGGAGAGCTTCTTCTGGGGCCACATGCAGTGGATCTACATCGCCGACCCAAGGCAGCAATCGCTCGCGACCTACGCGAAGTACATTCCGGACCTCGTGAACGACCCGTTCCTCCGCTGGCTGCATCGCGGCCACACCTGGGCCGTGGTGTACGCGGCCCATGCGGTGCTGATCGCGGCGATCGGCTTCGGGATCGGCGCCTTGGTCACCGACACGACCGCGGCCGCGGTGCGATTCGGCACGCAGGTGTTCGTGTGGGGCGTGCTGGTGCGGACGGTCTACGTCTGGCACGTCACATGGCTCGTCAACTCCGCGGCCCACCGCTGGGGATACCGAAACTACGACACGGCGGACCGAAGTCGGAACAACGTCGTGGTGGCGCTCTTGACCAACGGTGAAGGCTGGCACAACAACCACCACGCGACCCCGCGGGCCTGCTCCCAGGGCCACCGCTGGTGGGAAATCGACCTCACCTTCACTGCCGTGCGAATGATGCAACTCATCGGCCTCGCCCGGGACGTGATCCCTGTGCAGGCGGTGCCCCGCCCCACGGCGCGCGGCGAAAGAAACGGGCCTGAACGGTGACGATCCATGAAGGCGAGACGACCGGCGACGGCTCGGCGGCGGCCTTCACCCGCCAGTGTCACGAGCTCGTGCGCGATCTGTACACGCCGCAGCCATGGCGGTACTTCGTCGACTTTGGCGTGAGCTTCTCGCTGGGCGTGATCTGCCTGGTGGTGTTTCATCGCAGTACAGACTGGCTCATCGCGATCGGCAGCGGGGCCGTTGCCGGGCTGGCGATCTACCGATGTTCGATCTTCATCCACGAGATCCAGCATCATCCCGAGCAGGAACTGCGGACATTTGCCCGTGCCTGGAATGCGTGCTTCGGCATCCCCTGCCTGATGCCCTTGTTCGTGTATGACGAGCACGTCGCACACCATTCGGTGGCGAGCTACGGCACTCGCGAGGACTCGGAATACCTCCCGCTGCGACCCGCACGACTGGTTCGCAGCATGGCTTTGATGGCCGTCAGCGTGCTCTATCCGCTTCTCGGTCCGTTGCGTTTTGCCGTCTTCACTCCGTTGGCCTTGGTGTCACGCCGGATGAATCGCTTCGTGTTCACCGCGATGTCCTCGCTCTACAACCTCAAGCCGGGATACCGACGAGCATGGGTGGCTGCGGCGGAGTCTCCCTCCCGCTGGTTTCAGGAAATCGCCTGCTGCCTGTGGGCGTGGGGATGGATCGCTGCCGGCGTCATGGGCGTCATACCCCCGAGCGTTTTCTGGAAAACCTACGTCCTGTTCGTCCTGTGGATGGCCCTCAATCAGCTGCGAACGCTCACGGCGCATCGCTACGACGGTGACGGGTCGCCGCAAGGCCCGCTCTCCCAACTCCTCGATTCAAACACGTTCGATCGAGGCTGGCTGGCGGAGGCATGGGCTCCCTTGGGCCTGCGATACCACGCACTCCACCACCTGCTTCCTGCCGTGCCTTATCACAACCTTGGCGTTGCACACCGCAGGCTCACGAACGCTCTGCCTCCCGGCTCCCCGTACCATCAAACACGGCAAGCGGGCTTGTGGCCCGCAATCCTGGACAGTTTCGCCTATGGGGTGAGGGTCCCGACGCTGGAACCAGCCTGCACGCCCGCTACAGGACGGCACGAACACCAGGAATCGATCGCACGAGCGCACTCGTTGCCCAACTGAGCCCGAGTGACACGCTGAACACGATCAGGGCCTTCGACGTCGCGGGCATCGACGAGTCGAGGAGCAGGTACTGCATCCACACGACGAAGGGGTAATGCACGACGTAGATGCCGTAGGCGTTGTCGCTCAGGTTGTCAGCCCACGGATATCGGACGTGCATGAACCGAAGGAACAGGGCCAGGAAGGCCATGCTGAGGGTGGCACTGTAGAGCACCATGCAGCATCCCAGCTGCCACCATCCGGCAGGCCTCATCCACGGCACCGTTGGATCCAAGCGAAGGCCGCTCAGCGCGACGACAAGAGCCAGCGTGGCCCCGATGGATCCGATCAGCCACACCCACCACCGCCGCGCCAGCGGCCCATCGGGTGTGAGAAATGTCGATTCCAAGCCGCCGGCGCCGACGGCAACACCCGCGACGAAGTAGACCGCGTAGAGCACCGGACGGCAGGCCTGGCCGATGATGAACGGCCCCCACTCCAGCCACCGCAATGGCCCATACACGGCCATCAACGGCATCAGGCCAAGACCTGAGGCGACGACGAGGGCCAGAAAGAACGCTCGGGGTTGCGTCACGAAAACCCCGGGAACGGCCCGGCGAGCGTGCCCCATCAGTTGAAAGCAGATCGCCAGGAGCAGATCGAAGCCCAACAGCATGGAAAGAAACCAGGCCGGCCCACTGTTCCACGACCAGCCAACCCAATACGAAAGAGCGTCCCCCTCGGCCCCGGTCAGGAGAAAAGCTGGGTAATACGCGAGGGGCATGATGACGGCGAGCGAGAGCACGAACGGAATGCCCAGCCTCTGCCAGCGGTCCATCAGGAAAGCAGCGGCTCCTTTTTTGGCGAGGCTCTTCCACACGAAGAGCCCGGAAATGAAGAACATCAACGCCATGAAAAAGTTGTTGAGAAGCGCCGGAAGCAGGTCGAATGCCCTGCTCTTCAGCGGGTCGATGACGGGTGCGGTGGAGTGGACGTAGTCCGTGGGATTCAAGATGCCCCAGGTCGGATACGCCATGATGGCGTGCAAGAACACGACCAAGACGGTGATCGTGGCCCTGAGGTAATCCAGGGCACAACTCCGGGGGCGGGACGGCTTCGGA
>JBJOHE010000090.1:0-3971 GCA_046047895.1 Planctomycetota bacterium
TGGCGAATCCGCGGGGTCCTCGCTCCGCTTTGGTTTCCACGACGGCCCGAACGCCATGCTGAGGGTGGCACTGGAGAGCACCATCCAGAATCCCAGCTGCGACCGTCCGGCAGGCCGTGTCCGTGTCCAAGCCGCTCGTGGGTCCAGCCGTGCGTCGCTCAAGCGCGGCGACCAAAGCCGTCGGGGCCTGGATCGTCAGCGATGCCGTCCGGCTCGGCATCTCCGGGCCGCATCGCCCGCCAACTACGCTGGGCTGGCGTTCTGAGTGAGGGGCAGCGGTTCCACCATCACGACGATCGGTCCGTCGACGACGATCGGTCCGTCGGTCGCACCGTGGCCGATCCTGACCCGGCCGAGTTCGGCATGGCTGCCGCGGAGTTCGTGCACGGCCACCTCGGTGCTCGACACGGTGTAGAGCCGGTCGGCAATCCGCAGGCTCCGGAGCACCGGGCTGTCGTGCCGCACGTCGAAGGCAGGCGTAAACCCCGTCGTGCGGTCGACGGCAAACACGCTCACGAGATAGTCGTCACGGCTCCCACTCGCATCCCAGCGGTAATCCCAGGTGGTGACCGGCACCGCCAGCAGCCCCTCGTCAGCGAACCAGGAAAACGCCCTGTGATCCCAGGCGGCGGCAGACGAGGTCCAGCCCTCCGGCCCGCCCAGCGTCACGGCGTCGAGAAGGGCCGGTGCTCCCGGCATGGAGACGTCAAACAGCGAGAGCTGGCCCGTGTTAGGCCGATCGCCCGTTCCCACTCCGAACAAACGATCGGCGTCCATCGGATGGAGATACGAGGAAAAGCCGGTCACCTTGAGTTCCCCAACCACCCGCGGCGCCGTCGAGTCGGCGAGATCGACGACAAACAGCGGGTCGATCTGGAGGAAAGTGACGAGGAAGGCCTGGTCGTCGAGGAACCGCACCGATTTCAAATCCTCACCCGGCGCGATTCCCGAGACGCGACCGCGGACGACGAGGTCTGCCCCCTGCCGCTCCAGCACGGCCAGCGCTGTCGATCGACTCGTCCCCCACGAGCCCTCCTGGGCCACGACCCGCAGAGTGCCGTCAGCATGCTCGTCCATGGCAAACTGGCTGGGCACGTATCCAGCAATGCTGCCCGAAGCGACCAGCTCGATCGTGTCCGTCAGCGCGAAGGCGGTGATTGTCGTGGTCGTCCCGCCGCCGCCCCAGGTTGGGGCAGCCACGTACACGGTCTGCTCCGACGCATAGACGGTGCCTCCAGCGCCGGCCATCACGACCGCCTGGTCGACCCCGCCCACGTCGTCGCTCGGGGATAGCCTGGCCACGGTGAGAAGGCCGCCGGTGCCGCCGGCGGCCGGAATCAGGATTCCTGCTCCGGCCGAGTCGAGGGCGGTGTCCGGGGCCGCACCGCCGGCGTCATCCTCGACCACGACATACACATTCCCGTCAATCGAACGAGCGGCCAGGAGCGTGCCCTCCAATCTCGTCTGCTCGACCACCCGCGGCGTGGCGGGGTCGGCCAGGTCGAACACGGTCACGACCGTCTGCCTCTTTCCCGGCGGCATGATGTCGATCACAGCGAAGCCCAACTCATTCGCGAACGGTCTGGCGATGTGGTGCTGCCCTTCGGCAAGCGGAACCCATTCATGCGAGACCACCGTGACGCGACTGCCGTGGATGAACAGCCCTGCGGCACCCCCGGGCACTGGACTCCGCGACCGCACCGCCAGGCTGGCTGGATCGGCGTCGATCACGAGCAGTTCGCCATCAACCAACGCGTAGACGAAGACACCGTCTGTCTTGACGAGATCAGCTTCTTCGACGCCGGCGACCTGGTTGTTGGTGCCGGAGGCGTCGGCCGCCGCCGCTGAAAATCCAGCAGAGGCGAGCACGCGCTCCACGAACGAGCCTTCCAACAGTGAGACGGACAACATCGAATTGGAGCCAGTGGCCGTCATCGCCCGCGACGCCCGGAGGAACCGCTGGTATTCGAGCGGGCCGCGGGCCTTGAAAACCGGATTGGCCTGTTTGCTCTCGACGACGACGTCGGTCGCATCGTGATTGAGACGGTCGCGGCCCAGGGCGGCGAACATCCGATCGAGGTCGGCACCGCCCCCCAGCCGGTCCTGCCCTGGACCCGCGGCGATCGTATCGGCCCCGCCTCCACCACGCAGGAGATCATCCCCGTCGTCACCGAGAAGCACGTCGTCACCCAGGCGGCCACGCAGGCGATCGTGGCCCCCGCGGCCGATCAAGGTGTCGTCCCCGGTGCCGCCGTCGATGAGGTCGTCGCCGTCGCCGGCGATGACCGTGTCATGACCGGCGCCGGCGAAGATCCGCAGGGGAGTGGTCAACCCCGGTAGGTCGACCCGCACGATGTCGTCGCCGAGCCCGGCATGAATCTCGATGGGCCTCGGATCGGAAATCGCCTGCTCGCCGACCACGACGCCGTTCATGACCACCTGCAGACGCGTCGCATCGGCAGCGCTTCCACGGATCAGGATGACGTCGTCGAACGACGCAGGGTTGGCGTCGGCCGTGATCATCCAGGGCGTGAGAGCGAGCAGCCGACGCGATTCGAGCCGTTCGGCCCCGGGCAGGTTCCGCCGAAACCGGCCGGGGTACACCCGACGACGACGCCTGGAAGCCATGGTCGGTTGAACTCCTAGGTGGCGAGCTTACCCCTCGAAGGGTACCGAACCACCCCTGAGCCCCGCAAGGCATGCGCGGCCAGGGATCCGCCTCGGCTCGCTGGATTCTCACATCGGCGGTGGTGTTCGCCAGACGCCGCCTGCCAAACAATTGTTCCGTCGGGGGTGCGGCCCGCCCTGCGGCGAGCCGATCTACTCGGACAACGACGCTGCTCCGTGAGGCCGCGTCCCCGTTGCCCTCTTCTTCGGGACACCATACAGTCAACGGGTCTTGAACCCTCGAAGTGTCAGAGGAGGCGTGCCGATGACCACTCGTAGAAGCTTGCTTGGGCTTGTGTGCGTCGTGGGCGTGCTCGCATCCACTGCCCGCGGCCAGCTCGCTGTAGAGCGGATCACGACCGGGGCCACAGGCTTTTCCGGCCCGGTGTTTGGTGTGTCAGCCCCCGGCGATCCCAACCGCCTCTACGTCGTCGAGCAAGGGGGGCAGATTCGGTTCATCGATACGACCTCGCCGACCGCGACGCCCCGCCCTTTCTTGTCGCTCACCAACGCCAACTTCCCGAATGCGAATCTGACGACGGGGGGCGAGCAGGGGCTGCTTGGGCTGGCCTTTCACCCCGAGTATCAGTCGAACGGGCTCTTCTACACCTTCTCCACGGCCAACTCCGGCAACGATCTCCGGGTCGACCAATTCCGAGCCGTCAACGGCGTCGTTCAGACAGGCCTTCGGCGGACGGTGCTCTCAATACCCCATCCGAACAACACGAACCACAACGGCGGCTGGATCGGATTCAGCCCGACCGGTGGCACGGCCCTCTATGTCGCGACCGGGGATGGTGGCGGCGGCAACGACCCGGCCAACAACTCCCAGAGCACCGGCAGCCTCCTGGGCAAGATGCTGAGGATCGACGTGGGAACGGCCGGCTTACCGTTCGACGGGCAGACCGGCGGCTACACGATTCCGACCGGCAACATGACGCTGAACCCCAACGGCAACCTCACACGTCCGGCCCCGCCGACCACGACCGTTCGCCCGGAGATCTACGCCTATGGCCTGCGGAATCCCTGGCGGAACAGCTTCGATCGCCTCACCGGCGACCTCTACATCGGCGATGTTGGCCAGGGCGAGCGGGAAGAAATCAACGTCATTCCGGCAGGCCGCGTGAACACGGCCACGCTCGATCCCACGGCCGGATCGCTCAACGGGATCAATTTCGGATGGCGGCTGCGGGAGGGTGCGATCGCCACCCCGAGCGTTGGCAGTGCACAGCTTCGCTACGACAACGTCCAGCCTGTGTTCGACTATGTCCGGAACGGCACGACCGGCCAGCTGCCGTTTTCGG
>JBJOHE010000091.1:0-4663 GCA_046047895.1 Planctomycetota bacterium
TGCGGAGGAGCCGGTCGCCCTGGCCACCAAGCTCGGTGCCGAAGGGATCGCGGTGACGGACCGTTTCGTCGCGCAGCTGCCCACCGCGGGACTCGACCTGACCTCGTCGCTCGACGAAGCCGGTCTCGAGGGCGTGGCAGGGGCTTCAGGCCGGGAGGCTCTCTGCTCGGCACGGTTGAACGCGCCCGTCCGGGTCGTGATCGAGCCCGTCAACGCCGGAGAAGAACGGGTTGGCCACCGGGTGCGAACCGTCTTCTGCCTCGCGGGAACGATTGCCGCCCTCCAAGGCGACGAGGCGGTCCGCGGATCACTGGGCTTCGAGCGGGAGACCGGCACGACGACGGCCACGGTGCTCGGGGCCGACGACCTCGAGGCGGTCGGCATCGTGGCCGCGGCCGACGGCCGGCAGCAATTCGTGTTCATCAGGACCACCCTGCTCCAGCGAATCGTGCTCCAGGGAGTTGTCCGGACAGAACGCCGCGAGACGGCCGATGGCATCGAGGTGGCCTGGGAGTTTGATCACCGGTTCGACGCCCTTCCCGAGCGGGCCGCGGCCTGGACTCGGCTCACCGAAACGTCTGGGGGTGAGCGGGAGCCAGGCCCGCCGCAGCCGTATCCGGGCGGCGGCGGCATCGTGATGGTCCGGCAACTGCCGGCCAGTCTCTCTGCCGGGGAGGATCTGCTCGTGGTCGAGTCTCGAAGCGTGATCGCCGAGCCGGTCGGCTGGTTTTCCGGGAGCAATCTGCTGCGATCGAAGATCCCGCTCACCGCCCAGGAGGGTGTGCGCCGGCTGCGGCAGCGGCTGGAAGCGGCCCGGCAGCCGGAGTCTCGCTAAGACGCATCATGCCGGAGATGGCCGTGGGGGAGATGCCGACATCAGCGATTGCCGAGCGAGCACTCTCGGCCGGTGGCGGGCCGCGGATTGCGATCGTGGAGTGTGGCCTCCGCGATGGCGAACCGGCCGTCGATCTGGCGGCAGTCCTGTCGCGGGAAGAACGCACGCGGGCGGCGCG
This sequence comes from Planctomycetota bacterium, assembly GCA_046047895.1. Classification (GTDB taxonomy): domain Bacteria; phylum Planctomycetota; class Planctomycetia; order Pirellulales; family UBA1268; genus QWPN01. The sequence goes on from JBJOHE010000091.1 coordinate 1,014, forward strand.
GCGGGTTCCGGAGGCGGCGCGGCGGGCGGTGGCGAGCCGAGGCCGATTGCGGCTCCTGCTTGGACGGCTGCTCGAGGCCGATCCGGCCGCGATCGAACTGGCCGCCGGCCCCTTCGGCAAGCCGATGCTCGCCGGCCGGTGGGCCGAGCGGCTGCACTTCAATGTCACCCATGCCGGCGATCGGTGGCTCGTGGCCTTCTCGCCGACGGTGCCGGTGGGAGTCGATCTGGAACTCCGCACCGATCGTCACACCCCCGACTGGGCGGCGCTGATGGCCGGTTCGATCCTGACGGAAGCCGAGCAGCTGCGGGATCGGAATCGAATCGATGTGGAGACCCTGCTCGACGTCTGGGTGGCCAAGGAGGCGGTGCTCAAGGCGATCGGGACCGGAATCGGCGATGTCCTGCGGAGCCTAACGCTGCCGGAGAGGGTGCCCCGCCATGCCCTCGCAGCCGACGGGTCGATCTGCTCGGTCATGCTTGCGGCGGTTGCGACACCGGCAGCGGGCGGTGCAAGCCTGGCCGCAGCGCACCTCATGCTCGAGCCGGGAGCCCACGCCGCGATTGCCTGCGCCGCAGATTGCTGCCGGCTCTCACGGCACGCCTGGGATGACGCCTTCAGGGACGGACTGTCGCTCGGCTGATGCCGCAGGTGTTTGGGGCGAGGCGTGGTCGCGGAGAGCTGCGAGCGCGGCGTTGAGTTCTGTCGCCAGTGTGCGCAGCGGGGCAGCGTCGTACCGGGGGTGGGCTGCCACTTCCCGCAGGGCAGGGGACCAGTCGAATTCCGCTCCCGGTGGCAGGTCGACGAGCGCGAAGGCTTCGCGGGTCGGGAGCCCCCAGAGGAATCGCGACTTGTCCACGTGGATCTCCCGGTCTTCACGGGTGCCGGCCGGCACCCAGCGGGGCCGGTCCTCGGTGGGCGTCAGGCCGGTGGCGGCCGATCCGGCGAGCAGCCAGACACACGCCGAGCATTGGCCCGACCCGGGATCGATCCAGATGAAGTGACGCATCACCGACTCGAGATGCTGCCCATCGCGGCAGATGACGGCCGGCGCGTCGACCACCTGCATCGTGTCGCCGGCCCCGACGCAGGCGAGCGCGGCGAGGTGGCGTCCGTTCTCGGAGAGCACCTGCCGCGCGAGCATGTCGAGCCCGGCTTCCGGCGGCGGCGCTTCCGGCGAAACCACCGTCAGCCGTCCGGCGAGCGGAACGGCATAGCCGGCACCGATTTCCGCAAGCCGGTGGCGGGGCGAGCCCTGGTCGGTCGTAGCCACGGAGGCCAGGAGTGCCAGGGTAAACAGTGGCACCCGCTCGCGGATCATCTGCGGCACCGAGTCGGTGTCACCCCGGGTGATCCGCGACTCTGCCAGGAGGATCACCCGATTCCACCGCCCATCGGCGGGTGGATCGACCGGCGTGCCCGCTGCAACCGCGGGCAGCGGCCTGGGGGCGGCTGCCTCAGCCGCCGCGGCGAGGGTGCATGCGATCGCGAGCAGGGCGGCTCCGCCGATGGTGCGGCGGAAGCCCGCCAGGCGAGGAGGATTTCCCGGCCACGGGTGCATATGCTGGGCCTCGCGGAGCGGCATGCGAACGAACGCAACCGTCACCTCATGCTCCAGGAAGCCGACCGTGGAATCAAGCCGAACCGGATCCGCCGTCGCCCCGCTCGTGAGCCTCGCGGGAGTTGCCAAAACCTATCGCGACGGCAACGTGCAGGCCCTGGCGGGTGTGTCGCTCGAGATCGCGGCAGGCGAGTTTCTCTCGATCGTGGGCCCCAGCGGCTGCGGCAAATCGACGCTTCTGCACCTGATCGGCGGGCTCGACTGGCCGACGGCGGGAAGCGTGGCCTTTCGCGGTGAGCCCCTCGAGCGGATCCGGGATCTCGACCGGCTGCGGGCCCGCGAGATCGGCTTTGTCTTCCAGTCCTTTTATCTGCTGCCAAACCTGACCGCTGCCGAAAACGTGCAGGTGCCGATGATCGGTGACGGCCGGCCCGACCCCGAACGGGAGCGACGGGCGGCCGAACTGCTCGCCCGCGTCGGCCTCGCCGACCGGGTCGCCCACCGGCCCGCCAGCCTGTCGATCGGCCAGCGGCAGCGAGTGGCGATCGCCCGCGCGCTGGCCAACGAGCCGGCGCTGGTGCTCGCCGACGAGCCCACCGGGAGTCTCGACAGCCGCAGTGGCGCGGAGGTGATGGATCTCCTCGAGGAACTCCACGCCGAACGGGCCACCACGCTCGTCGTCGTCACCCATGACGCGAGCGTGGCCGCCCGGGCGGCCCGACGGATCGCCATGCTCGACGGCCGGATCGTGGCCGACTCAACAGCCCGCTGACACCGGCGTCAGCGGCTGCATGCGGAGCCGCGCGGCCCTGCGCAGCCAGGCGAGTGCTGGTTGATTCAACGTTCAGCTGTTCGCGCCGGACGGCCCGTTCGTGGCAGTGCCACCACCGATGGCGGTTGCCGTTCCGCCGGCGCCCCCGATCGCGTTGACTGGGCCGGCATTCCCGCCCGCTCCGCCGAGAGCGGCTCCGTTGCTATCTCCGTTGACAAGGGCTGGGCCGCCGTCGCCGCCGTCGCCACCGATGATGCTGCTGGGGCCGCCGTTTCCGCCATCACCACCTGTCGCGAGAGCATTTGAGGTGCCAGTCGCCGTGGCGGAGCCACCACTGCCGCCCACGCCGCCCAGTCCAGACGCAGTGTTGGCGCCGCCATCGCCGCCCACACCACCGAACGACGTCGCGCCCGGTCCGATGCTGGTTGCGCTCCCGCCGTCACCGCCGGCACCGCCGTTGCCGATATCTGAGCTGCTGTCGCCGCCTGCACCACCGGCGCCACCGAACGCGATTCCGGGAACAGCGGTCGAGCTTGCGTTTCCTCCGCTCCCGCCCGCACCGCCGCTGCCGGACGCGGAGCCGCCGTTGCCGCCCGAGCCACCGTTGCCGCCGCTGACGTTGCCAAGGACGGAATCCGAAGCGTTCCCGCCGTTTCCGCCATCACCGCCGTCGCCATAGAGGCCGCCGTCGCCGCCCGCGCCGCCGTTGCCGCCGTTGCCAGCTGGATTCGAGTAGCCCGATCCGCCGCTGCCGCCGTTGCCGCCGAAGGTGGCATCCGCGCCGGTCGTGCCGTCGAAGCCGGCGATTCCGCCGGGTCCGCCGGCCGCGCCGCCGACACCACCCACTCCCGCGAGGCCGGGATCGCCACCAGCGCCGCCGTCACCGCCGTCAGGGAAGCTCGCGTCTCCGTCGGCGCCGTTTCCTCCGTCGCCGCCCGCGCCGGAGTCTCCTCCGTCGCCGCCATTGCCTCCATCGCCGTCAAAGCCGGCGAAGCCGGAACCCAGGGCGAGACCGCCGGCCCCGCCATTGCCGCCAGCTCCACCAGCGCCGCCATTTCCGCCGTCGGTGCCGCTTTCGCCGTTGCCGCCAGGGATGCCTGCATCGGGGCCGGCGAAACCGTCCCCGCCGGTGCCACCGAAGCCACCGTTGCCGCCTACTCCGCCATTCCCGCCGTCGCCGGAGATTGAGCCGCCGGAGCCGCCGGCTCCGCCATTGCCACCGACGCCGCCGGCCTGGCCGTCGCCGCCGGAAATGCCTGGGGTGACTGCAGCTGCGCCATCAGCGCCGGCCGCACCATCGCCGCCTGCGCCACCATG
>JBJOHE010000092.1:0-3463 GCA_046047895.1 Planctomycetota bacterium
GGTCGGGCCGCTCGGGGCCCTCGCCTGCCCGCCGCGAGATCGCCCGCAGTGTCTCGACGGCACCGGCCTGGTCAGGATCCACCTGCACCAGGGCCAGCCGCAGCCGCGGCGCGGCCGCCATCCGCGCTATTTCCCGGTCGCTGGCAATCCAGCCATAGGCGAGATTTGCGACCGCCACCGCCACCGCGGCCCAGGCGATCGGCGAGGGACGGCCCCGGCCGATCCCGGCGAGCACCAGCAACGACCCCGCAGTGGCAAAGAGCGTGAAACTCGGCCCTTCGGGTCCGAACAGATCGGCCGACTGCACCACCAGCGGCCAGCCGAGCTGCGAGTAGCCAAGCTTCCAGGGAAACACCCCGGGCACGAGCCGCTCGGCCACGACCGCGGTAAGCCCCGCCGGAAGCCAGGCGTCCCGCGGGTCGGTGGTCAGCCGGCCGGCGAGCCAGAAGGGCATGGCCAGCCGGCAGGCATCCCAACAGACGATCGGCAGGGCGAAGGCGAAGCCGACCGCGGTGCTCGAACGGGTGGCGTCGGCGAGCACCGCCGGGGTCCAGTGGAAGGCCAGCGCGATCGCCAGCACCGCCGCCGCGAGCACGGCGAGTTCCGTCCGCCAGCCCCGGCGGCCGGCGACGATTGCGAGTCCACCCGCCACGCCAAGCCAGCCGGCAGCCACGAGTTCCTCGGCCAGCCAGGCCGCGGCGACGAGCACGGCCACGCTCGCGATCGCCACCAGCGAAGCCCCGAGGCCACCGCGGCCGGCGGCGATGCCTGGGTCGGCGGTCATGCCTTGATGCCTCACGAGACCCCGCTCGAGGATGGTCGGCCGACGGATCGGGAGCGGCCAAAACGAGGGCGGCGGACGAACCGACCGCGATCCGTCCGCCGCTCCAGAGTGTCAGTTATCGATCACCAGCGGTGATCAGAACTTCACGCCGCCGGGCGCACCGACGAGGGTGGCGGTGGTGCCGTCCTGCTGGGCGTAGAGATAGATGGTCTTGAAGGTGCGGGTGTCGAAGGTCCGCAGCTTGTTGACGGTCGAAGGGGTACTCGGATTGGCGGAGAGCGCCTTGAAGGCTCCCTGCGGCACCATGAACTGCGAGATCCCGTTGGCGGCAAGCGTCCGTGCGCCGCTGATCAGCTGGCTCTCGGTCGCGGCGTTCGGACCTGCAGCCACAGCAACGGCGGCAGGGCCGACGTTCTTCATCCGGATCGGGATCTGCGTGCCGCCCCCGGCGAACACGCTGGCGGAGATGGCGACAGCAACCGCAAAGGCAACGGCGGCGGAGACACTGCGATGGATCATGGCAAAACCCTTTCGGAAACGAGCGATGGAAAGCCGCGGGCGAGGAACCGGAAGTGGGTCGGGCACGGCCTGCAATACTTGCGGTCGGCCTGCCTTTCATCCTACCGGGGGACGAGGCCGGGTCAAAACCGGCAAAAAGCCCGCAGACGACCCAGGTTGGCGGCGGGGGTCGGACTACGGTGTAGCCCGTTCCGACTCGCCGCCGGCCTTGGTCGAGGCGGCGATCAGCACCAGCGGGCTGGTCTGGTCGGCCAGGAACGCGACCCGCCCGTCGCCGAAGAGTCCGAGCACGCCGCCGAGATGGTTGCTGCGGAAGCCGTCCACCTCGCGGGTGTTGAGGACGGGAGAGTTATGGAGGAAGCAGTTGGTGCCGCAGGCCCAGCGGGCGTTGCCGATCGGCGAGAGGCTGTCGGCATCGGCAAAGCCCCGATCGACCCCCTCTGTCACGAGGAGCGTGTGGGACAGGCCGTCGGTGATCTCGGCGGCCCGGCAGGGCCGCGGGCAGGCGGCGGCCGTGGCGTAGAGCACACCGCCGTGCTCGAAGCCGGCGGGCAGCAGGTCGGCCTCGTCGAGCGTGACGCTCGAGCCCAGCACGCCGCCGTAATCCTGCTTCCCGGGAAAGCGTTCCATACCCGATGGGCAGACGTAGGTCGTCACGACCATGTCGGCCAGGTCCGCGTTGCCACCGGGGGCGTTCCAGGGCCGCGAGTAGTCGATCCGGCGTCCGAGATTGGCTTCCTCGAGATACGGCAGGATGAACGAACTCCAGGCATGGTGCCGGAACGTGATCGCATCGTCGCCAGGAGGAAAGCTGCGGCGGGCAGATTCATACGCCGTCAGGCCCAGTCCCATCTGGTGGAGTTTGTTGCCGCATGACGTGCGGCGGGAGGTTTCGCGGGCATGCTGCACCGCCGGCAAGGAAAGCGACACGAGCGTGCCGATGATCGCCATCACGGCCAACAGTTCGACGAGGCTAAAACCCTGCCGCGGCCGGATCAGGCCGACTCGCCCCGCATCGTCCCAGCCAGCGGGTGGTGCCATGGCTCTCGTGCTCCTCTCTCCAAAGAATACGGAGCCCGGCGGCCGGATCAAACCCGCGGTTCGCCCCGGCTCAGCACCGCACCACCTGCTTGCGGGTCCGCCAGCGGGTGCGGTCGAGCACGTAGCCCTCGCAGCCGTCGGCCTCGAGCGTGGTGAGTCGCGGAAAAAAGAGCGGCCCCCGGTAGGCGTCTTTGAGCTGCCAGCTCCGCACGGCTGAGGCATGGTGGTGCCAGGTCTGCACGGAGAGGGCCGGGTTGATCACCGCCACGCCGGCCGCGACGGCCTCGTAGGCCAGGCGGCTTTCGCAGGCGGGGATCCCGAGCGTGAAGCCTGCGCCGAACGGGGGCAGCCGGCCGGCGACGAACATCCAGGTGTCTTGCGAGTGGGAATAAAACCGCCAGGTCGTGGGATCGATCCGCCCCTCCATCGACGGCCCGGACGGATCGTCCCACCGCGAGAGGGCGATCAGCGTCGGCCGGGCCCCGCGGCGGAGCAACGCTTCGGCGGCCGCGAGCGAGGCGTCGAAGGCGATGTCGCTATTGGCCACGACGCACACCTCCCCCGGAAACCGCTCGGCCGCCAGGGTGAACAGGTCGGCGAAGGTCTTTCGTCCTCCGTCGGCCACCGGCAGGATCGTGGCAAACAGGCCCGCGGCCGCGTTCCGTTCCCGCACGCCGGCGAGTTCAGCCTCGCGAGCAGGGTCGGGCGACGTGTAGTGCTCGTGGATCAGGATCATGGGGCGGGTATGCTACCCCTCCCGCGAATCGGGCATCCATGGCGATTCCGGCCCGCAGCCCGCAGCGGCCCGTGCGGCGAATGGCGTCCGATTCCCTATCGAGGCAGGCATGAAGATTCTGGTCACCGGCGGCGCGGGTTTCATCGGCAGCCACATCGTCGACGCGATCCTGGCGGCGGGCCATTCGGCGGCGGTGCTTGACGATCTCTCGAGCGGCTCTCGAGACAACCTGCCGGCGGGCGTGCCGCTCCACGTGGCCGATATCGCCGATGCCGAAGCGGTCGAACAGGTCTTCGCCGCCGAGCGGCCCGACGCCGTCTGCCACCAGGCGGCCCAAATGTCGGTGAGCCGGTCGGTGCGCGAGCCCGCCTTCGACGCCCGCG
>JBJOHE010000093.1:0-5284 GCA_046047895.1 Planctomycetota bacterium
GGCTACGCTCCCGGCACGCCGGTTGTCTGGGTGCAGGAAGAGCCGGAAAACATGGGTGGCTGGCGGTTCATGCGGATCCACTTCGGCGATAAAGTGCGAGACGACCTGCCCTTCTCCGGCGTCTGCCGGCAGAGCGCCGCCAGCCCCGCCACCGGGTCGAAGAAGAGCCACGACCTCGAGCAAAACGAACTGCTCACGACCGCCTTTGATAGTTGACCAGCATCGGTTTCCCTCCCCTTTCCCCCGCGATAGCCTCTCCCATGTCCATCGAGCTGAAGGTTCCCGAAGTCGGCGAGTCGATCACCGAAGTGATGATCGGCACCTGGAAGAAAGCCGAGGGCGACGTGGTCGCGATCGATGATTCGATCGTCGAGATCGAGAGCGACAAGGCCACGGTCGAACTGCCCGCGCCGGTCGCCGGCACGATCACCAAGGTGCTCAAGGGTAGCGGCGAGAAGGCCGTGGTGGGGGAGGTGATCGGGTATCTCGAGCCCGCTGGGGCCGGAGCGGTTCCTGTCGGGACGGCTCCAGCCGCTCCAGCCGGCCCGGTTGTCGATGTCCGACGCAGTGAGGGGCGGACGGTGATCGGCTCGGTGCAGCCGGCGGCTCCGCCTCAGCCGGAGCGGGTGATGCCGGCGGCGGCCCGCGTGCTGGCGGAGGCCGGGGCTTCGTCGGCCGGTGTGGCCGGAACCGGGCCCGGCGGCCGGGTTACCAAGGACGATGCCGTGCGGGCGGTGACTCCGCAGCCGAAGGCCCCGGCGCGGCCGGCGGCGGTGTCGGTTCCAGCTTCGGCCGGTTCCTCGATCCCTGCTGTCTCCGGCTCGCGGGACGAGCGATTCGTGGTGATCAGCCCGATCCGGCGGCGGATCGCCGAGCGGCTCGTCGAGGCTCAGCAGCAGGCGGCCCTGCTCACGACCTTCAACGAGGTCGACATGTCGGCCGTGATGGAGCTGCGAAAGAAATACAAGGACGTGTTTCAGGAGCGGTACGGGGCGAAGCTCGGCTTCATGTCGTTCTTCGTGCGGGCTGCCGTGGAGGCCCTGCGAGCGGTGCCCCAGGTGAACGCCGAATACCGCGATCCCCACATCGTGTTTCGCGACTACTACGACATCGGCATCGCCGTCGGTGGCGGCAAGGGGCTGGTCGTGCCCGTGCTCCGCAATGCGGAGACGATGTCGTTCGCCCAGATCGAGATGGCGATCGGTGACTTCGCCCGCCGGGCGGGGGAGAACAAGCTCAAGCTGGAGGAGCTCCAGGGGGGCACGTTCACGATCTCCAACGGCGGAGTCTACGGCTCGATGATGAGCACTCCGATCATCAATCCGCCCCAGAGCGGCATCCTGGGGCTGCATGCGATCCAGGATCGACCGATGGCCGTCAATGGTCAGGTGGTGATCCGGCCGATGATGTATCTCGCGCTCACGTATGACCACCGGCTCGTGGATGGCCGGGAGGCGGTGACGTTCCTGCGGCGGATCAAGGACACGATCGAGGATCCGACCCGCCTGATGCTGGAAGTGTGAACTCCATGAATCATGATCTCGTGGTGATCGGCGGCGGCCCGGGGGGCTATGTGGCCGCGATCCGGGCGGCCCAGCGGGGCCTGTCGGTGGCCATCGTTGAGCGGGAAGACAAGCTCGGCGGCACCTGCCTGCGGGTGGGCTGCATCCCGTCGAAGGCGCTCCTGGAATCAAGCCACAAGTACGAGGAGGCAAGGCATGACCTCGCCGCCCACGGCGTGCGGGTGGGCGAGGTCTCGCTCGATCTGGGCACGCTCCTGAAACGCAAGGACGACGTGGTCTCGACCCTGGCCAAGGGCATCGAGGCGCTGCTCAAGAAGCACAAGATTGTCCGCCATCAGGGCACCGGCCGGCTGGCTGGTCAGGGCCGAGTGGAGGTGGCCGCGAGCGACGGGCAGGTCACGGTGCTCGAATCGCCTCGCATTCTTCTGGCGCTGGGAAGCGTGCCTGTCGTGCTGCCCGGGATCGAGGCCGACGGCGACCGCGTGGGAACGAGCACCGAGGCGCTCGCCTTTTCCGCGGTGCCCGACCATCTCGTCGTGATCGGCGGTGGCTACATCGGCCTGGAACTCGGCAGCGTCTGGCGACGGCTGGGATCGCGGGTGACCGTGCTCGAATATGCCGACCGGATTCTGCTGGGAATCGACGGCGAGATCGCGTCGGAGGCCCTCGGCCTGTTTCGCAAGCAGGGGCTCGACATCCGGCTGGGGGTGAAGGTGACCAGCGCCCGGGTGGACGGAAGCGGCTGCGTCGTGGAGGTGGAGGGGGGCGAGCCGATCCGGTGCGATCGGGTGCTTGCCGCCACCGGTCGCCGGCCGGCCACCCAAGGCGTCGGACTCGAGACGGTGGGCATCGAGCCCGATCGCCGAGGCTTCATCCCGGTTGATGGTCACTTCCGCACGACGGCTCCCGGTGTCTGGGCGATCGGCGACTGCATTCCCGGGCCGATGCTGGCCCACAAGGCCGAGGAGGATGGCGTGGCCTGCGTCGACGGCATGACCGGCGGCTGGGCCCATGTCGATTACGACCTCGTGCCCGCCGTCGTCTTCACCCATCCTGAGATCGCCGCCGTCGGCAAGATGGAGGAGCAGCTGACGGCAGAAGGGACCGCCTTCAAGAAGGGCGTGTTTCCCTTCCGGGCCAACGGCCGGGCTCGCACGCTCGGCGAGACGACCGGCAAGGTGAAGATCCTGGCAGACGCAGCGACCGACCGGGTGTTGGGCGTGCACATCATCGGCCCGGAGGCCGGCAACCTGATCGCCGAAGCGGCCGCCGCCATGGCCTTCGGGGCCACGGCCGAAGACATCGCCCGCGTCTGCCACGCCCATCCGACCTTGCCCGAGGCGCTCAAGGAGGCGGCTCTGGCGGTTGCCGGCCAGGCGATTCACGCCTGAGCCTTTGGCGTCGGCTGGCTTGAGCGCACCCGGGGTCAGTGTCCCGCAGGCTCGGGGATCGGCGAACGCTTGCGGAGCCTGGGGGCGCATCGTCGCCCACGACGCGACTTTTGCCGTCCCCGAGCCGGTAGAAGGCCAAGCTCAGTAGCGAAACGCGAGACCGGCGTCGGAGAAGAACGGCGCCGCTTCGTCTGTCAGCCCCCAGCCAACCCGGAGGCCGATTTCGGCATTGGAGCCGATGATGTAGTGGAAGCCGGGGCTGAAGAACGGCCGGTACACGTCGTCGAGCAGCCCCTGGGTGAAGGTGCCGAACCATTCGGCGTGGCATTCGAAGCGGTCGGTCAGCGGCATCCGGAGCACGGCCGAGGGACCCCAGCGGCTGAACCAGTTGAACTCGCCCTCCGAATAGGAGTAGCGGATCGCCGCGTCGAGTCGCCACTCGAGCGGCAGTTCCCAGCCGGCTGCGATCGTGGCGACCGGGACGGTGCCGAACACGTCGCCATAGGTGGGCGTGGAGGCTTCCATGATGAAGCAGCTCTCGGGCAGCCAGCCTTCCTGTTCGCTCGTGTCGAGCTTGAACCCGTAAAGCACGCTCGATTCATAGAGGCTTCGCCCATCGAGCGTCCCCTCGCCCACTTCCACGCTCGTGACGACGTTGCCCTGCGAGCCGACGCCGTAGTTCGCTCCCAGCCGCCACTCCCACCACTCGGTGCCGCCGATCCTCACAAGCAACTCGGGATAGTTGTTGGTCGGCGGCCCGACAGGGTTGTCGATGAACACATAGGAGCTCTCGGTGAGCGTCGTGCCCGGGGCCACGCAGTGGGTGCAGGGGGTGAAGGCATCGCGGTCGGTGCCGAGGTCGGCCCGCTCGGCCAGCGCAGGGAAGGAGCCCATCGCTAGGGCGACTGCGGCGAATACGAGCCGGAGAATGGGAGCTGGATGACGCACGGGAGCCCGGGCCTGACGGAGTGATCCTGTTCGGGATTCGGCCGTCTCAGTGCAGGGCAGCCGGGTTTTTCCGGACATTCGGCACTGGCTTCGCAGCCTGCCCAGGTTTCCAGGCAGGGGAAGGTGGTCCGACGGTATGATCCGCGTCGGAGCCGGTGGGGCCGTTCCGCATTCGCGGAGTAGCGGGCCGCATCCTCGGCCGGCGACGTCACGTTCGCTCGCGTTCAGCCGGTGAGGCACGGGTTCTGACGTTTGTCGAATCGAAGGAGATCACGATGAGGGGGTGGTGGATGGCGAGCCTGCTGGTGGCGGCTGCGGTGATGGCGACGGATTCGGCACGGTCGGCCGACGGCCCGGCGGGCTGGGAGGCCGATTTCGCCCGTGATGAATTCCAGTCGGACGGTCAGACGCTGCGGTATCGGCTGTTCACGCCCGACCAGGTGGCCGAGGTTACGAAGCCGCCGCTCGTCATCTTCCTCCACGGGGCTGGCGAGCGGGGTGACGACAACGCCGCCCAGTTGAAGCATGGTGTGGTTGAATTCCACAAGCGACAGGAGCAGCATCCCTGCGTCGTGCTCGCGCCGCAGTGCCCTGCCGAGAGCATGTGGGTGAAGATCGACTGGTCGGCCCCGCGGGGCGACGGGGCCTTTCCCGACGCGCCGGAGCGACCGCTGGCCCTGACGATCGAGCTGATTGACCGATTGATCGCCAGCGGTCAGGTCGATCCCGACCGCATCTATCTCACGGGGCTGTCGATGGGCGGCTTCGGGAGTTGGTATGCGGCTGCACTGCCGGGGAGCCGGTATGCGGCAGTTGCCCCGGTCTGTGGCGGGGGCGATCCCGGCTGGGCAAAGCAGTATCTCGGCCTGCCCATCTGGGCCTTTCACGGTAGCGACGATCGTGTGGTGCCGGCGGCGCGGTCGCGGGAGATGATCGAGGCGATCCGGGCGGCCGGCGGCGATCCCAAATACACCGAGTACCCGGCCGTCGGCCACGACAGCTGGACGCAGACCTACGCCGACGACGCGTTTCACTCCTGGCTCTTCGCCCAGCGGCGCGCCGGGCCCTGAGAGCCGCCAGCCGTTCGGCGATTCGCCAGGATCGGCTCGGCCGTGAACTTCTCCCCTCGGGGCATCCCTTGCCGTCCCTTGGTGTGCCGCACCAGATATGTTCTCTCGGAAAGTGGCAACGTTTAAGGGGAGAAGGTCAAGAAGGTAAGGGTCACACCGCCGGGTCACACTCCCGGCTCCGCCGACGCGAAACCCCTGTTTTTCCAATACGCCCGGCTGGACTCGAACCAGCGACCCTGGGATTAGAAATCCCATGCTCTATCCGACTGAGCTACGGGCGCAAAATGAGAACTCGGGAAACCTGGTGACCGCGTTCTCAATTTTAGCAGCAGTCGGGCCTCTGATCGTGGCC
>JBJOHE010000094.1:0-5571 GCA_046047895.1 Planctomycetota bacterium
GGGGCCTGGAAATCCACGCGACGACCAGCCCGGCACGCACCCGTCAGCAACCAGCCTGGGCCCACATGCAACTCACCGACCGCACTACGGTTGCGAAAGTGCCATTGACCGGGCTATCCTCCGGGAGTTTGGCGTGCCGCTGGACGACTTCAACGGCAAAAGCACCGGCACGCTGGATGGATTATTCGCCTGAACGAAAGGCAGCCGTGGCACAGGCTGAACCCTCCCTGGCCCATGATGCATGAAAGAGACCTGGCCGACGTCAGGGCTTCAGGGGCGGCTCATAGACCCGGAAATACTCCACGGCCGTCGGCCCGGGGCGGGCGGGCTGGAGGGTGAGGCGGTGCGGGCCGTTGGCGAGCATCTGCCCCACCCGGACACTGAATCGTTCGCTCTCGGGCCCCTTGAAATCAATTTCGTCGGCGCACGCCAGCCGGACCGAAAACGTGAACCGGTCCCCCGTACGATTTCGCTCGGCCCGCCGCCAGAGCCCCGGCTCGATCATGATCTGTCCGGAACGGCTCGTAAATGGCTGGAAGGCGTTGCCCGCCCCATCTGGCCCGGTGGCACTGCCGGAAAGCTCGTAGTCGCCGGTGTCGCTGGTCATCACGATCGTCCAATCCTGGGGCACGACGCCGGTGCCGAGGGTGATCCCATGGGGTGCCTGATCGCGGGGCACCGACCCTCGGCCCACCCGCGCATTCTTCGCATCCGGCATCACGTACGACATGAGGAACGCGTCGAGATCGGCTGCCGGCCGATCATCGATCAGCACCCGCAGGCTGCCGCCCCCGGGTGACTTCCTGCCCACGAGGTCGATCCGCGTACCGACGAAGTCCACCGTGGTGACCCCGTCTTGTGGCGGAGGCGGATCGACGCGGCGCTCGCGGCTCCGCGGGTCATACGCATAGGCCGCGGGGGTTTGCAGATGGGCGAGCATATTCCGATTGATGATCGCAGCCCCGAAATCGCTCTGATGCGTCGGATCTTTGAGCAGCGCCGATATCGGGAGCTTGTTGGCTTGGAGATAGGCTCCCCAGTCCCGCCGATTCTCGACGAACTCGACCCCATGCTTCTGGCAGATCGCTCGCACCGCGGCCACATCCTGATCGGTGGCGTTCTCAGACTTCCCCCACAGTTCCTTATCCCGCTGCCGCCAATGAATGCTGGGCACGAGAATGTCGGCGGTCGTCTGCGACCGCAGTTCGGTCAACAGCGCGTCGAGGTCCTCCGGTTTGCCGTTGGTGTAGGTCAGGATCACATCGGGCTGATCCGGAATGACCAGATGTCGCGCCCATCCCCGGAGATACTGCCAGGGGCACGAGTTTCCGACCATCTTTCGATACTCGATCGACGGTGCCTCGGGAAACCGCCGCGCGATCTCCTCCTTCCAGAGTTCCCCGTTGCCGAGCATGTTGGTGTAACTCGAGCCGATCGCCCAGACGAGCAACGGCCGCGACGGGTCGATGCCACCGGAGAGCTTTTCCATGGTGAGTGCCAGATGCTGACCATCCGTCGGCCGCGACTGCGGCACATAGTCGGCCGCCCCATCCGGCTGGCCCTTGAACGCCCGCGGCTCATCGGTCTGGAGGTTTCGGGCGTCGGTCACGCCCCGCACCTCGGAAGAATCGGCGCGGACAGCGACGATCGGGCCGCAGAGCAGGGCGACGATGATGCCGATCGACCGCTTCATCGCTATGGTTTTCATGGGCGAGCCTTGTTCCTCGAAAGCATGAAATCGGCACGAACCGTCTGACCGGCGGTCGGCGTGACCAGCAGTTCGGTTCTCCCGCGATCACTGAACCGGGGCGGAAACATCTCCGCCATCACGTCACCGGCGGGATTTTCCTCAGACACTTCCCGCGGATCCTGGCGGACGACCTCCCACCGGCTCACCGTCGCCCGCATCGGAAAGGGAGACACCTCCACGCGGTACCGGCCGGCTGCATCGGTGAAGCCACCGGCCGTGCGGGCCTTGCCGTCGCGGGGAAAAAACTCGACCGATGCGCGTTCGACAGGCTCTCCGTCGAGCGTCACGGTGCCGGTCACAAACGTGCGCGGGGGGCCGCAGCCAACGGCAGCGGCAACCATCAGCAGCGCAGCCAGCGGCCGGCTGGCAGCGGCTTGAAGGAATCGGCCGCTGGAGTGACGAGCGTCAGAAATCACCGAGCACCTCCCCCTGATTCATCGTGCCGAGCCCTTTCCAGGTATCGGCATGGATCGTATCGACTACAAATCGCACCGACCCATCGCAGAAAGCGACATTGACCCCACCGGGGTGGCGACTGCGGGCGGCTATCCGCGACAGGTAAAGACTACCTGTCGAGCTGCAGGGCAGACGGTCAGCAGTACCGCTCGTTTCTCCGCAATATTGGTAGGGCAGATCGGCGACAGTCGTGTTTGGCGTATCACGGGTCATCACAAAAGGCGTCCCCGAAAAGAGGAGCGTGACGCCTCGAAGGTCGTTCTCCGCGTCTGAGGATGCCGCGTCGGTCGAAGGAAATCGCAATTCCGACATCAAGAGAGTTTTTGACAAGCCGTCGGTAATATCTTTGAACTGGGAACGGTATGGTATGAAGCCAGAAATGGTGTTGGGACTGCCGACTATCCAACCGAAGGGCGCGCGGCGGGTGGTAAACGTACTACTGTAAACATTTCTGGCCCCCCAATTGACCGCATAGTTGCTTCGGGTGGGGCCCTCCGAGATTGACCCATCCGCAGCCACAGAATTGAAAAATGCTCCCGGCCGATCGCTAGGACAGAAATAGTGCGGCGCCTGCACGCGGCAGAGTTCGGCGTTGGTCTTCCCGCCAGCCACCTTTGCTGTACCTCCATCGTGGCTTTGGGCGGGATTCCATTGCGCGTCGAGGTCGAGCTGTTCGAGGTAAGGCCACAAAAACGTGACAAACGTCCGATACGCCTTTGTAGCGTTGGTGCTGCTTAATCCCTCTGGCTCGCTACCCGGAGGATTCCGCCGGTTGTGGCCGTAGGGCAGGTACTTGATGGCATCGTGATGGCTATGCATCGCCAGCGACCACTGCTTGAGATGGTTGACACAACTGCTGCGGCGGGAGGCCTCGCGGGCCGCCTGCACCGCCGGCAACAGCAGGCCCACCAGCACGCCGATAATGGCGATCACGACGAGCAGTTCAACGATGGTAAAGGCCCGTAAACGGCTCCATCGGGGCGTCATGGACGCGGGTATCAGGCGTGTCATCGCGGAACCTCCTTCGTGGTGGCAGGCGGCACGCACTCCTCGACCGAGAAGTCGTGGAATGTCACCGCCGTGTTGGGAAAAACGGACAAAACGATGTGGGTGGCCGAGGAGCGGGGCGGCACTGGGCAACGGCCCACCTCTCCGCCATCGGCAAAGAAGATCACCGTCCACTCGCGGCCGGTCGTGTCGAGCAGGATCGATCGCGGCGGGCTGCCGCCCAGCCGATCAGTGCCGGCCTGAGCGGCAAGCCCCGGCCCGGCGAAGCATTCATTCGGCTTTGCCGTGGTTTCATGCCGCTGGAGCATCCACACATGGCTCGGCACGTAGATCTCGGTCAGAGGCTTCTCGGCGAGACCGACCGCCCCCCACCCGATGCCTCCGGCGGACACGTTCATCCTCACCGTGAACAGATAGCGGCGGCCGGATGCCGGCCGAAACGGCAGATACGCGGCTCCGCGATCGGTGGCCCACAGACCGCCGGTCGCCCGATCGCACTGCCAGGCTGCAGGGGCAACCCAGTTGGCCACGCCAACGCCGTCGCGGCTCGCCGGCGTGGTACCGGCCAAGCCTCCCTCACCGGCGAAGCTGTCGCGGATCAGCGTCTCGGCCCGCGCGGCATCCCACCCGGCCCGGGCGAGGGCCGCCTCGAGGGTGGGCGGCTGGCGGGGCACGGATCGTGTGAAACGCTCAGCGGGCGGTGGCCGCGGCGTGGCGACCGCTGCTGCAGCCGCCACCCCACCCCCTTCGCCGGCCGCAAGCCGCAGTGGCTTCGCCGCAGCACCGTGTGGCAGGAGATCGACAATCCCATCAAACACGCTCACGACCGTCTCGCCATCGTCACTGACGATCACGCCGAAGGCCGTGCCGAGGTCGGTGACCGTGGCCGAGGGCGTGGTGACCGCAAACCGGGCCGCGGCTGCCGGCCCGCCCTCCTCCCGTGCGGCGAGCGATACCGTCGCCTTGCCGCGATCGAGCCGGGCCGCAGATCCCCCTGCCAGCTGAAAGGATGCCGGCCCTTCGACGACGAGTGTCGCCCCCGTGTCGCAGGCGATTTCGACCAGGCCCGCCACCAGTTCCAGCCGCGTGCCAGGCATCAGGCTGTCGAAGACGGCCAGACGCGTCGCGGCCTCCTTCCATACCGGCCGCTGCACTGCGACGATCTCAGCGATGGAGCCGGCCACCCGCGGTGGGCGGGAGGGAACAGCAGCCGGCGGCTGGAAGAGCCAATCGGCGACGAGCATCACCGCGACCGCGAGGAACGCGAAGCCCAGCACGGCAGCCGGCACCCGCAGGGCGGCACCGATCGCATGCCATACCGGCCGCCGCGGTGGCTGCGGGTCGTTGAGATCCACGCCTCCGGTTCGAAAGGGCTGGCTGCCGCTGGCATGCCACCACCAGTCGAGCGCGGCATGCACCTCCATGGCCGCGAGATACACATCGACGGCGCCATCCTGCTGAAGAAGCAATTCAAGACGGCGGCAATCGTCCCGGGTGGCCGTCGCGTCGCAGAGGCGGCTTGTGAGCGTGAAGAGTTCCGAATCCACATCGGGAATGGTTGCCAGCGGCCGGATGGCCGAAAACGGATGCCGATCATCGGAAGCGAAGCCGACCATCATTGGCCCCCTTTCGCCGCGAGCGCCGTCTCGACGCATCGCAGGAGCGCGTGGCGGATCCGTTTCAGCCGCATCACCACCGCGGGGCCGGAGACGGCCATCTTCGCGGCGAGCTCCTTGACCGACGTCCCGCTGCCGTAGCGGCGAATCAGGAGGTCGCGCTGCGGGGCGGGCAGTTTCATGATGCAGCCGTCTAAGGCCGCGCGGCGGGCCGCCGCAGTGGCTTCGTTCTGCTCGCGGGCCTCGGCGATCTGGGCGAGCACGTCGACCGAGAGACAGATTCCGTCGCGGCGGCGGCGGCGGGCATGCTCGAAGGCCTTGTTGCGGGCGAATCCGCAGGCCCACGGCAGAAACGGCCGCGCCGGGTCGTAGTCGCCATGCTTTTCCCAGAGGGTCAGGCAGGTCTGCTGGTAGACGTCGTCCAGATCGGCCGGCACGGGCACGAGCGTGGCGATGTAGGCGTGGATCGCCCGCTGATGCTTGAGGAGCAGCGTGACAAACGCCCCGGGCGAGGCGTCGTCGGCAGCATGCTCGGGAGCAGGACGTGTGTCGGCCATGGCATCAGGAAGACAGGAATCGACGAGCGGAAACAGCACCCGACCATATCTTTTGTCAGCAACCCCCGCTGCGCAACGCGCTGCCCCCCCAGAAAAATAAAAAGCTGCGAAAAAACGCCCGCAGCCCGGGTATCACCGTGTACCATGGCCCGAGGATTCCTGGGTTCAGCCGGCTCCGGCGTGA
>JBJOHE010000095.1:0-3106 GCA_046047895.1 Planctomycetota bacterium
CGCTCGACGCGGCGGTAGAGCGTGTCCCGCTCGACCGGCTCGCGGCCGGCCTCGCGGATCAGCCGCTTGATCTCGTCCACCGAGAGCACCTCCGGGGTCGTGGCCCCAGCGTCATGGTAGATGAGCTCATGACGGACAGTGCCGTCGAGGTCATCGGCACCGTAGGCCAGAGCCGCCTGGGCCGTGCCGATGCCGAGCATGATCCAGTAGGCCTTCAGGTGGTCGAAATTATCGAGCACCAGGCGGCTGATCGCCATCGTCCGTAGGCTCATCGCGGGCGAAGGCTTCGGGATGTGGGAGAGCCGGGTGTTGTCGGGATGGAAGGCGAGTGGAATGAAGGTCTGGAAGCCACCGGTCTCGTCCTGGAGTTCACGAAGCCGGAGCAGGTGGTCGGTGCGGTGGTACGCATTTTCGATGTGGCCGTAGAGCATCGTGGCGTTGCTTCGCAGGCCGAGTTCATGGGCGGTGCGATGGATCGAGAACCACTCCTTCGTGTCGGCCTTGTGCTCGCAGATCTTGTCGCGAACCTCGGGATGGAAGATCTCCGCCCCGCCGCCGGGCAGGCTGCCGAGGCCCGCATCCTTGAGTTCGACGAGGATGTCGCGGATGCTCCGCTTCGTGAGATGGCAGAACCAGTTGATCTCGACCGGCGTCCAGGCCTTGAGGTGCAGGCTCGGATAGGCGTCGTGGAGGATGCGGATCAGATTGAGGTACCAGTCGTAGTCTTTCTGGTGATGCAGGCCGCCGACGATGTGCATTTCCGTCGAGCCCGCCTCGACCGCCTCGCGGCCCCGAGCCAGGATTTGCTCGTCGCTCATCACATAGCCCCGCTCATCCCGGAGGTCGGCCCGGAAGGCGCAGAACGTGCAACGATAGACACAGACATTGGTGGGGTTGAGGTGGGTATTGATGTTGTAGAAGGCGAGGTTGCCGTTCTTCCGCTCCCGCACTAGGTTGGCCAGTTCGCCCAGCTCATGCAGATCGATGGCCGGATCCCAGAGCGATTCGGCCTCCATGGCCGAGAGCCGTTCGCCAGCCTCCACCTTCTCGCGAATGGCATCCAGGGACGGGGTAGCAGCACGGATCAAGCGAAACTCCTCATTCGAGGGGGCGGCATCTGCCCCGGGGCTGCTAAGAGAACCGCAGGCCGGTGAAATTCGCAACTGAAACAGCCCCGACCGGCTTCCTAGATCCAGAGGTCGAGGCCGATGGCGGCCAGGAGCAGGAGGCCGATCGTGGCGTTGGCCGTGAAGAAGGCCTGGTTGACCTTGGAGAGGTCATTCGGGCGAACGAGGGCGTGCTCCCAGGCGAGCAGGGCGGCGATTGCAGCCAGGGCCGCCCAGTAGATCCAGCCGAGGGCGGGCACCGCGGGCGGCAGGCAGGCCAGCAGCAGGAGCGTTGCGACATGGAGCCACTTGGACCGCGCCAGGGCCCGGGCCACGCCAAGCCGGGCCGGCATGCTGTGGAGGCCCTGGGCGGCGTCGAAGTCGGCATCCTGGCAGGCGTAGATGATGTCGAATCCGGCCACCCAGGTGGTGACCGCCAGCCCGAGGATCACCGCCGGCAGGAGATCCGCCGGATCGTGAAGCACGATCTCGCCCCGCAGCGCGATCCAGGCGGCGATCGGGGCGAAGCCGAGGGCGGCGCCGAGCCAGAGATGGGCGAGCGACGTGAACCGCTTGGCGAAGGAATAGCCGAGCAGCCAGGCGAGCACCGGCAGCGAGAGCACCAGCGGCAGCCAATTCGGAAGGAACAGCAGCGTGGCCGCGACGAAGCCGATCGACGAGGCGACGACGAGCAGGAGCACGTCGCGGGGAGAGACGTCGCCCCGCGGCAGATGCCGGTTTGCGGTCCGCGGGTTTTGGGCGTCGATCGTGCGGTCGGCGAGACGGTTGAAGGCCATCGCGGCCGTCCGGGCCGTCACCATGCAGGCCAGGATGCCCAGCATCCGGAGCCCGAACAGCCGCGTTGTGATGAAGGAGTCGTCTTCGGCACGGAACGCGATCAGGGCAGCCATCAGGGCGAAGGGCAGGGCGAAGATCGTGTGGCTGAACCGCACCAGCTCGAGATAGGTGCCCAGCCGCCCGAGATGCGGCGAAGCGGATCTCCTGGCCGCGGCTCCATGCTTCGGGGCGGCGGCAGCGAGGGTCGAGGGCGGCATCATGCCTCCGTACCCCAGCGGCGGATGAGCGTGTTGGCGACGCCGAACTGGTCGCAGATGCGGGCCACGACGAAATCGACGAGGTCGGCCACCGTCTCCGCCCCCGCGTAGAAGCCGGGCGCGGCGGGCAGCACGACGGCTCCAGCCTCGTGAATTGCCTGCATGTTCTTGAGCTGCGGCAGCGAAAGCGGGGTTTCGCGGGGCACCACGACGAGTTTCCGTCGCTCCTTGAGATGCACCTCGGCGGCCCGGTGGATCAGGTTTTCGCCCATCGAGTGGGCCACGGCGGCGAGGGTGCTGCCGCTGCAAGGGCAGATCACCATCCCCGCGGTCAGAAACGAGCCACTGGCAATCGGGGCGAGCAGATTCTTGTAATGGTGATAGTGGAGCTGGCCGGCCGCCTGCGTCGGTTTGCCCAGCAGCACGGCGGGATCGAACCGGTCGAGGTTCGGTTCGCGGGCGAGCTCCTCGCGGATCACCGCCTGGCCCGACGGGCTGATGGCCAGATGCACCTCGCGGCCGGCTGCGAGGAGCACCTCGAGCAGCCTGACGCCGTAGGCGGCTCCCGACGCGCCGGTGATCGCCACGACGAGCGGCTGAGGATCGCGATCAGCCATCGTGGCCTCCGTGGCCCGTCACGGGATGAGCGGCCCGGGTCGCGATCGTGAGGGTAGCGATCCCGAAGGTGAGCGGCAGCATTGTCACGGTGTCATAGCCCGCAGCCCGCACGAGCGTCGCCAGCCGCTCACCCGATGGAAACTCCTCCACGCTCTGATTGAGGTACGTATAGGCATCGGAGCCATTCTGGGCCACGGCATTGCCCAGACGCGGCAGCACGTTGCGGAAATACCAGAGGTAGCCGCGGCGGATCAGCGTCGCCCGCGGCAATGAGAATTCAAGGATCGCGAGCCGACCGCCCGGCTTCGTCACCCGCGCCATCTCGGC
>JBJOHE010000096.1:0-5445 GCA_046047895.1 Planctomycetota bacterium
CCGATGGCGAAGTTTTGGACGGCCGCCGAGTATCAAGCGGGCTATCCGGTCCGCGGACCGGGCAACTGGTATGACGACCACGGGTGGTACACGCCGCTGCTTCCGTTTGTCGAAGAGGCGAACCTCGCCGACCAGGTGCGGCTCGACCGCAGCCTGAGCGACACCGCCAACCAGGTGGCCCGGCGGACCTTCATCCCGATGATGGCCTGCCCGAGCGACATCGGCCTGCAGCGGAACGAATGGGCGATTGGCGAATGGGCCCGGGTGCGGGGCAACTACGTGGCCAACGCCGGCAACACCGTCTATGGCCAGCACGATGTCGGGGCCGTCCGGTTCCTCGGCGCGCCTTTTCAGCCGCGGAAGGTCACGAACATCTCCGCGATTCCTGACGGCTCGAGCAACACCCTGATGATGTCGGAGGTGCTCGTGCTGCCCGAGACCGCCGGCTGGGGTGGCCCCTACTCCGACATCCAGCTGGCGATCGGCGGCCACATGTTCACCGGCTTCAACCGGCCCAACTCGCCCGGCCCGGCCGGGGTCGATGCCGTCTGCCGGATGGGTGAATGGTGGACCAACGCCCGTGACGGCTGGATGACCCAAGGGCTCCCGGTTTCCGCCGGCCGGATCCCCGGCACCCCCGTTGCGATTCCGCCAAACGCTCCGCTCGAAGCCCGGATCGACAGCAACGGCCACAAGCAGCAGCACATCGCCGCCCGCAGCAAGCACCCCGGCGGCGTGATGGCCTCCCGCTGTGACGGGTCGGTCGGCTTCTACAACGACAACATCGACATCGACTCCTGGCGGGGCCTGACCTCGGCGGAGGGTGGCGAAGTGACCCCGTAGGCGGCGGCGACCTGTAGTAACAAGCCTCGATCAGGGACGGGAAGCAAGGGGTCTGCGAATAGCCCTTTCTGGGTTGTTACGCCGGCTTGACCGCATGCCGCTCGAGCACGTCAAGCGGCACCACCGAGAGTGACCGCTCGTGGGTCGCCTCCAGAATCACCGGTGGCCCGACCCCGGCCCGCACGGCTTCGAGCCAGCGGGCCGCGCAGAGACACCAGCGATCTCCGGCCAACAGCCCGGGGAAGTCCCACTGGGGCTGCGGGGTGACCAGATCGTTGCCCGCCTGCACGGTAAACTCGAGAAACTCGCGGGTCATCACGGCACAGACGGTGTGCACGCCCGCATCATCCGGACCGGTGCGGCAGCAGCCGTCGCGAAAGAAGCCGGTCAGCGGCTCGCGGGAGCAGGCGATGAGCGGTCCGCCGAGCACGTTCCGCTCGGGCTTTCGTTTGGGATCGGCCGGGTCTTCGAAGGCGATCATCGTCGGTTCGGCCTGCGCCGTCTCCCATCCCCGCCGCCGTCCCCGCGGCTGCGGCCGGATATGATGGGCATGGCCGGTGGCCCGCTGCAACCGCAGCCACGCTTCGCCGGCCGCCCCCGTGCCTCAGCGCCCATGCTCAGCCTTCAATCCGCCTCCGCTGCCCGCTGGCTCGCCCAGGTCGACGCCGACCTCGAGGCCGTCCTGATCGACCATGCCCATTGCGAGAAGAAGGCGGCCGGTGTGGCGATGAACCTGCTGTTTTCCTACGTCGATCACACCGCCCTCGCCCGGGCGATGACCGAGATCGTCAACGAGGAGCTCGAGCACTTCAATCTCGTGCTCGACCTGCTCGACCGGCGGGGAATCAGGTTTCGCAAGCTCGAGCCGAGCTCCTACGGCCCGCGGCTCCACGAACTGATCCGCCGGGAGGAACCAGGCCGGGCGGTCGATCGGCTGCTCGTAGCCGGTCTGATCGAGGCCCGCAGTTGCGAACGGTTTTCGCTGCTGGGCGAGCATGTGACCGACCCCGAACTCCGCGACTTCTACCGCGGGCTGTTCGAATCCGAAGCCCGCCACCACGCCACCTATGTCAGGCTCGCGGGCGACTTCGCCCCCGAGGAGCTCGTCCGCGGCCGACTCCACGAACTCGCGGCCGCCGAGGCGGCGATCATCGACCAGGGCGATCCGCTGCCGCGGATGCACAGCTGACGCCCGCTTCCTCCTTCGTCGGCGGCCGCCGCACGTCTCGCCTATGCCTTCCTCGCCGCGACCGGGCCGCAGCCGCCGCTGGCGGGTTCCGATCAACGAACTGATCGCAGGAGGAGCCCTCTTGGCGCTGGCGGCCTGGGGTCTGATCCACGGGCTTGGGCTGGCCGACCTGCCCGTGTCACTCGGCCCGATTGACCCGGCCCGCTGGCTGCCGGGCCGGCAGCTGACGCTCGGCGATCTGCCGCTGGTGGCGATGCTGATCGCCGGTGGCATTCCGCTGGTCGGTGATCTCCTGCTCAAGCTCGCAGCGGGCAGCTTCGGCTCTGATCTCCTGGCCGGCATCTCGATCGTGACCGCCGTGATCCTCGGCGAATACCTCGCCGGAGTGCTCGTCGTTCTGATGCTCTCCGGCGGCGAGGCGCTCGAAAGCCGGGCGGTCAGCCGGGCGGGCGACGTGCTCGCCGCCCTGGCCAAGCGGATGCCCACCATCGCCCACCGGCGGGCCGAAGGCCGGCTGCTCGACGTGCCCCTGGGGGCGGTGCGGGTGGGCGACATCATCGTGGTCCTGCCTCACGAGATCTGCCCCGTGGACGGCACGGTGGTGATCGGCCGGGGCTCGATGGACGAAAGCTATCTCACCGGTGAGCCCTACCGGATGGCGAAGGCCCCGGGCTCGGCGGTGCTCTCAGGCGCGATCAACGGCCAGGAGGCGCTCGAAATCCGCGCCGATCGAATCGCCGCCGACAGCCGCTACACCAAAATCATGGAGGTGCTCCAGGCGAGCGAGGCCCGGCGGCCGCGGCTCAGGCGGCTCGCCGACGCGCTCGGCGGCTGGTACACGCCCCTGGCGCTCCTGATCGCAGCGGCCGCCTGGTGGACGAGCGGCGAGCCGACGCGGTTCCTGGCGGTGCTCGTCGTGGCCACCCCCTGCCCGCTGTTGATCGCGATTCCGGTGGCGATCATCGGGGCGGTGTCGCTCGCGGCCAAACGCGGGATCGTGATCCGTGACCCGGCCATCCTTGAACGGCTCGACACCTGCCGGACGGCGATCTTCGACAAGACGGGAACGCTCACATACGGCCAGCCGCAGCTGACCGAGGTGATCCCGACAGGCGGCCTGCCCGAGCCCGAGGTTCTGGCGCTCGCCGCAAGCCTCGAGACCTATTCCAAGCATCCGCTTGCGACGGCGGTCGTGGAGGCGGCGGCCGAGCGCGACCTGCCCTCCGGGCAGGTCGATCAGCTCGCCGAGAAGCCGGGGGCCGGACTCACCGGTCGCGTGATCAATCCGGCCGACGGACACCCGCATGCCGTCGCCATCACCAGCCGATCCAAGCTCGCCGCCATTGATCCGGCCGGCCACGCCCGGCTGCCGCCCCAGGCCGAGGGGCTCGAATGCGTGGTCGTGGTCGACGGCGACGTGGCCGGGGTGCTCCGGTTTCGGGATTCGCCCCGGGCCGATGGCCGTCCCTTTGTGAGCCACCTGGCCCCAGCCCACGGCCTCTCCCGCGTGATGCTCGTGTCGGGAGATCGTGCCAGCGAAGTGCAATGGCTGGCCAATCTTGTCGGGATCACCGAGGTCCATGCGGAGGTGCCCCCGGAGGGCAAGCTCGCGATCGTGGAACAGGCGGTGGCCGAGGCGCCGACGCTGTTCGTCGGCGACGGAATCAACGACGCGCCCGCGCTCGCCGCGGCGACGGTCGGGATCGCGATGGGCACCGCCAGCGACGTCACGACCGAGGCGGCTGGCGCCGTGATCATGGAGCAGGCGCTCGAGCGCGTGGACGAACTCTTCCACATCGCCGGCCGGATGCGTTCGATCGCCCTGCAGAGCGCCTTGGGAGGCATGGCCGCGAGCATCGTCGGCATGGGCTTCGCAGCCGCCGGCCTCCTGCCTCCCACCGCCGGCGCCCTGCTGCAGGAGGGCATCGACCTGGCCGCGGTGCTCAACGCGCTGCGGGTCTCCTGGCGAACCGGCTCGCTCTCCGATTACCAAGACGGCTGACAGCCCTGGCGGCGATGGGCTGATTCACCGGCCCGGTCGGCCTGGTGACGCTCTGCCAGGGGAGGCCTTTCCCAGGACGGACCCGACCGCCCCGCTCGCCGCAGCGGCGACCTGGCTGCCGCAGGCCCAGATCGTCATCCCGGCACACGCCCCCGCGATGATCCCGACAGGCCCGGCCGGTGCTCCGGCCACGGCGCAAGCGGCGGCGCTCGCCGCCAGGCCGGCCCGATCGCCCGCTCGACGGGACACCGCCTCGTCGCAGCCGGCCTGGTGGGCCCGCCACTCGACGGCCAGGGCGGCTGCTTCCGACACCAGCGCCGCCGGCACGAGCGATTTCAGTCCCAGCCGCACGGTCGCTCCCACAGCCGTGCGGATCGCCAGCCGCCCGGCGGTGCCCGCCGCGAGCCGGGCAGACACCGCCGCGGCGGTTCGAGTCGCGGCGGAACGGACGCGGCGGGCGAGGATGTCGATCTGTCGGCTCGTGGACTCGCCGTTCGCGCACCAGGTGGCGAAGTGCTCGCAGTTCTGCACGAGCGGGCAGTACCCGGGCCGGCCCACCTGGGAGGCCGCCCGAGTGGCGATCTCAGCCGCCGAGAATCGGGCCGCCCGAAACGGCACGATCCGCACCGTCCGGCCGGCGGCGAATTCCGACCAGGAGGTGCGGACCACCGCCCCGCCACCGAACGGGTTGCTGAAATCCCAGGGCCGGGCATGCGCGACCGTGCCGTCGCCCAGGTCGATGCCGTGGTGGGTGTACGCGATCGCTGAGCCGGCCAGCTGCCGTTCCACCTCGAGCCCGTCGCCTCGCGCCATTTCCAGACCTCCTCCGGGACCCTGTACGCCGCTCACGCCACGAGGGGTCGCACGCCTCGCCGCCCAACAATCAAACAGCAGAAGGCTCGGGGGCCGGCGAACGCTCGCGGAGCATCGGGGCGTATCCTCGCCCGCGACGCGACTTTTGCCGCCCCCGAGCCGGCACTCCACTGTGGCGGCGCGGCTCGGGGGTCGGCGAATGCCCGGAGAGCATCAGCGGATTAATGACCTTCCAGATAGGGAAGCTTGTCGGTCTGGTGGCCGACGACCTTCCAGACGCCCGCCTCCTTGCGAAACACCGTCGAGGATCGGATCTTGACGGTCTGAGGCTTGCCATTCACCTCGTTCTCACCCGACTCGATGCAGTTGATGACCGCCAGGTCGCCGGCCTCGATCGTATGGACATCGATGGGGGTGATCCGACCGCCGAGCTTGCGGGCCGTCTGCTCGTCCCATTCCTTTTCGATCGTCTTCCAGCCGACGAGATAGTTGCCGCCCGGGCCCATGTAGCTGATGTCGTCGGCATGCGACCAGGCGTCCTTCATCGGCTCGCCGTCGCCGGTGAACATCACGTTGAGCGCGCGGTAGAAGTTCGCAG
>JBJOHE010000097.1:0-11843 GCA_046047895.1 Planctomycetota bacterium
AATCCCAGTCGGGGCGGGCGTGCAGGGCGTGGGTGGCCGCGGCCTGAACGCCGGCCATTTCCGCGACCATCTTGGCGAGCACGCCGAGCCGCTGGTCCTTCTTCTGATCGATCTCCGCGGCGCGTGGCACGAAGGCCCGGAGGATGTCACCCTCGAGTTCGTGCGGGTGAACCCGCAGGCCGGCGAGGGTCTCGGCCAACTCCGGCGGGTGCACCGTGCCGGCCGGGAGCGGCCAGGGCTTGCCGAGCGGGCCGACCGACTGCTGGAAGTGGTTGCTCACCATCACGCCGCGGAGCGGCTCGACCGGATGGCTCGGCCACCAGCCCACGACGTGGCATGTCTTGCCCTGCTGGTGGAGAATGTTCCAAATTGCCTTGGTCGCCCGCGACCGGGCCGAGATCGGCCGCACTTCGCCCGTTTCCGGCGAGACCTCCGTGAAGCCGTGCACACCGTGCTTGTAGGGCCGCTTACCCGTGGCGATGCTCGTCCAGAGCATGGGCGAGAGCACCGGCTGGAGCGTCGCGATATTGCCCATTACGCCCCGCTCCATGAGCCGGGCGAGATGGGGCATGTGGCCCGCATCGACGAGCGGATGGATCACCTTCCAATCGGCAGCATCCCAGCCGATCAGCAACACACGACGCGGTCTCGGGCTGGCCATCAGGCGGCCTCAGCCGCCTTCCGCCGCTTCCGCCAGGCCGCCAAGCCACCGGCCCCGAGGGCCAACAACGCCACGCTCGCAGGCTCCGGGACGACTCCGACCGGAATCGATGTACCGGGCGTGTTGTCGTAATAGGCCCGGGTGATTTCGAATGCGTAGCCGGGCTTCGTGGGGGGGTTACTAAAAGGATCGAGCTTCATCTCCCCCCACCCGTAGAAGGTGTCGCTGCCGGAGGTGAACGAGAATCCGAAGTAGCCGGTGTCGCCCATCTGCCAGCCACCACCGTAACCCACATTGATTGTCATCGCACCGTTCGCCGTGATTCGGGCCAACGGCTGACCGCTGGAAACGTTATTCCCAACGAGTGCTGAAAGCTGCGCGGCTGGCCCGATAATCGTGGTACCCGTGTTCGTGTAGAGCTTCTTGAGGACATTGGGGTAGCTGGAATACGTCCCGAACACTTGTCGCCCCCCGTTGAGCGCAGAGAACAACCCGTAGGGCCGAGGATGCTGTGGTGGTGGAATGTTCGTCGATCCTGGGCCGGTCACATGCACGAGTTGGAAGTCGTTGGTGCCATCGCCATCGACATCCCAGGTGGTGCTCCCGGGCGTGCTCGGACCACGCAGCGGAAAGCTGCCGTTCGCCGCGACGATCCCAGCGGATGCCTCGCCGCCAAGCACCGCCGCTCCTGCAGCTCCGGCGAGCAGGGCCAGTTTGTCGCTAACGCCACCGCTGATTCGACCTCGTTGTCCGTTCTGCATGCAATGACTGGCCATCGTTCTCTCCGTCGGCGCTGCTTTCGACGATCGCGGCCCGGCCATCGACGACACCGTCGACCGCACCAGGCCAATCGTTGACCACCTGCGGTGCAAGCTGTGCGCCGTGCGGATTGATTCCGCGAAAAAACGGAAGGTGACGTAATGCTTGCAACAATCACAGCATCCGCCAGGGGCTCCGCGGATTGATTCCGCGGCGACGGCTTGTGATCTGGAGCGATTCGCACCAGGGGGGGTGGAGCGATTCGCACCAGGGGGGTGGAGCGATTCGCCTCACCCTTGCCCGGCCAGAAGCCTCGCAGGGCCTCAGAGCGTGTCTTCCGTCCGGAGCGTGACCTCGATCAGCCGCTCCATCACCTCGCTCGGCGACTCGTGCGGGAAGTTCGTGAGCACCACCTCCTTGGCGTAGAGCTTGCCGATGTAGCGGCGGTGCTTGGCGGCCGCCGAGCGGCTGGCCAGAAAGTCGCGATGGGCCGAGTTGATCACGATCTCGTTGGTGGCCGCGTCGTAGCGGCTCCGCCAGGGCTGCCCGTGCTCGGGCTCGAGCCGGTAGCCCGGCAGGCCGCGGCCGCCGGCGGCGTCATCGGCCTCGGTGAGAAACTTGAGTGGCACCTGGTCGCTAACCACGATCTCGCCCTGCCGCGCGGTCACCTCGACCGTCACCATCCCGATCGCCGCCGAAGCCACACGGCAGTTCGAGCCCTCCGCCGCGAGCGCACCATCGCCTGCGAGAATCGCCCAGGAGAGGGCCACGCCGCCGGGGATCGGAATCCCGTGGGCGTCGGCCGCCTCGGCTGTGAACAGGCACGAGCCTCCCGGCGGTCGGCGGGCGTGCCGCGGGCTGATCCGCACGGCTGCCAACGGCCCCGGATCACCAGTGAACAGCTCCGGCTGTGACTCCTTCTGAGTCCGCCGGGACTTGGCCAGTTCGATCCCCGCCTCGCCCGGCTCGTCAGCCCCACCGGAGCCCTCCCGTCGCTGCAGCGCCGGCTCCTGCTTGGGGATGTCGAAGAAGAGGTAGTCTTCCGCCGGTAGGTCGGCGAGGGCGGAGGCAAACGCCTTGTGCACCTGCTTGAGCAGCTGTCGGCTGGCCCGCTCGGCCTCGGCCTGCTCCCGAGTCGCGAGCAACGCGGTGATGTCGGCCGCGATCGCCGGGGCCACCCCGACGAGCGCGTCGAAGGCGGCATCGGGCACGATCCCTGAGCGGGTGCCCGGCGCCAGCGCCAATCGCTCGAAGTCGATGAGGCCCTCCAGCCGCCGGTCGGTCCAGGGCGGCGACTGAAACGGGAGGAGCTCGGCGATGTCGGCGAGCACGCGGGTGCCGTCCTTGCAAATGGCGATCCCGGCCGGCCCCGCGGCGTCGTCGCCACGGACATACACCTCCACGCTCACCTCGCCGAGCGGCGTCGGGTAGCGGCGGGGAATCTCCAGCCGCTCGCCGTCGAAGGCGCGGGGCTCCACCCGCAGCTCCTTGCGGGCCACCGAGTCGGCCACGTCGATCCTCACGCCCGTGTTGCGAATCCGGTCGCGGAGTTCAGCCGAGAGGTAGCGGGCGATCTTCTCGCCGGTGACGAGATTCTTCGTCGCCTCGAGCAGCGGACCGACCACCACCCGCGTGCCCCGCAGAGCCAGCCGGCCGCGGACGGGCCGGATCGCATACTGCCGCTTGCCGCGGACGAGGTGCAGCTCCCGCAGCGGTCCGCCGCCGCCCGAGATCATCCGCAGCTCCTCTCCGAGGCTCCAGAAGCTCAACAGGCCGATCCCAAACTCACCATGCACCCCCTTCCGCTGCGAACCGTCGAGGTGCCGCTTCATCGAATCGCAGAGGTGGGTGGCGATCCGCTCGAAGTCGGCCGCGCCGGTGTCGTCGGTCGCCACACCCCGGCCATCGTCATCCACTTCGAGGTAGAGCCGCCCCTGCGACCGCCGCCGCAGAATCCGCACGTGGCTCGCCCCCGCATCGATCGCATTCTCCGTCAGCTCGCAGATCGCCTTGAGCGGGTGGGTCTGCGAGTGGGCGATGATCGTGATCGCGTTCCACTGGTCGCCGATTTTGAGCGTGCCGGTGGTGGATTGTTTGGCGGGAGGCTTGCGGGGCATGGGCTCACCGGGATGCTCGGCGTGAGGACATCGAGTGTATCCACGGCCTGAACCGCCCGATGGCACCGGCCCGGGGGCGGCAAAAGTCGCGTCGCGGGCAAAGATCCGCCCCGATGCCCCGCGAGCGTTCGCCGACCCCCGAGCCTGCTCGCGTGCGTTGGGGGGCCGGCTCGGGGGCGGCAAAGGTCTCGTCGCGGGCGAGGATACGCCCCTGTGCTCCTCGAGCATTTGCCGACCCCCGAGCCTCCGGGGCGCGGTGGATCACCGGCTCGGGGGCGGCAAAAGTCGCGTCGCGGGCGAGGATACGCCCCGATGCTCCGCGAGCGTTCGCCGACCCCCGAGCCTCCCGGTCACGGCAAGCAGGCGAGTGGCTCAGTCGTCGATGCCGGCCTTGGGCTCGGGCAGGAACAGGCCGGCGACGAGGCCGATCAGGCAGAATGTCGAGCCCACGATCGCGGCGGCGGAGGAAAACTTGAGCGGGGCCGACTCGTACGGCATCCAGCCGGCCACCAGCGACGTCACCGCCGCGGCCGAGGTGCCGATCATCCGCCCGCCGATGTTGGCCGCGAAGCTCTCGCCCGTGCCCCGCAGGTGCACGGGAAACACGTGGGGCAGATAGTTGCCCCAGAACGACAGCTGGCCGACCGTGACGAGCCCCACCAGAAACATGCCCAGCGACATCGTCGTCACAGGCAGGCGGCCGAGGTGGGCCCACTCGAGCGGGATCTCGAAGAAGGTCGTGTTTGGCACCCGGAGGAAAAACCAGAACACAAGCGGTGTGAGCAGGAGCCCCGGCAGTTGCAGGAGCCGGAGCTTCCAGCCCCAGGCGATCCCCGCCGCCAGCACCGCGGCCATCAGACAGCGGCCCACGAGCCCGCCGAGTTCCTGCATCTTCGTGTATTCGGAGGCGGCTGTCTGACCCACCCGCGCGCCGGCCGCCTTGGCGATCACCCCGAGCTTTGTCGCATCGGCCTCGCCCCGTTCCTGGGCCGCCGCCCCGGCCCGCTCCGCGGCGGTCGCAGCGGCGGCCTTCACCTCGGCAAGCCCGGGCACCATCTGCGGCATCTGCTGGATCGCGCCGAAGGCCACGCCCAGCGTGCAGGCGAAGCCGATCGTGGCGGCGATCGTGGTCCGCCGCAGATCTGGGGCGAAGAGCGCCGCGATGCTCGGCCGCTTGAGCGTGCCGGCCGCCCGCTTGGCCGCCCACACGGGCGACTCGGGGAGAAACGGCCGGATCAGGATCAGCGGCAGAGCCGGGATCAGCCCCGACATCAGCGTGTACCGCCAGGCCTCGTGTTCATGGCCGGGGCCGATCGCTCCCAGGAACGAAAGCCAGGAGGGAATCTGGATCGCCGGCAGGCTCGGTCCCCACTGGATCGCCAGGCCGTTGGCCACGGCCACCATCAGGCCGCCGATCGAGGAGAAGGCCTGGGTATAGCCGAGCACCCGCTCCCGCTGCTTCGGATCGGGGAAGAGTTCGGCGAGCCAGGCCACGGCCGCCACGAACTCCACGCACACCCCCACGAACACAAGGCACCGGCAGACGAGCAGCATCCCCAGGCTCGTGGAGAACCCGGCGGCGAACGCGGCGAAGGCGTAGACGAGGATGCTCCAGGTGAGCACCCGACGACGGCCGAGTCGGTCGGTGAGGTAGCCGCCGAGCAGGCCAAACAGGCCGCCGCACAGGGCCGGCACATAGAAGAGCAGCCCCACCCAGCGGAGAAAGCCGGGGCTGCCCGGCTGAAAGCCCCCCAGTTCCAGGAGCGCGGGCCGGGCCACGAGCGGCAGCATTAAGAGTTCGTAGATGTCGAACGCGAACCCGATCGCCGCGATCGAGCAGACGAGCCAGCCCGTGAGCGACAGCCGGCCGGCAGCCGTGCTTCCGGAAGGAGGCGAGTGAGGTGCGGGCATCGTCAGGCTCCCCGGGCGGATGGCACGGGGAAAAGAACCGTGCCGGCAAGGCTCGCAAGCCTACCGGCACGGCGTCACGGCGAAAACGGAGCCCGCTGAATGCGGCACTTCAGGTCACGGGCCGATCGACGGCGGGCACTTGGCCAGGAAGTCTCGCGGGCCGCGGGTCGTGTAGTAGGGGTAGGCGACCGCGCCAGTGGGCGGGCCGGCCGGCGCCACGGCGCCATAGTCGGAGGATGCCAGCCTGGCCTTCTCCGCCTCGGAGAGATGATGTTTGGCCAGGCCGCCGTAGCGGCCGACGTGCGGCTTGTGGCAGGCGCCGTGGGCACAGTCCTCGCAGCCACCCACCTCGCAGCGGCCGTCGGGGCAGCCTGTCTCGCAGTCTTGGCAGGCACCGGTTTCGCAGTCACGACAGCCGCCGCCTCCGTGCCCGCCACGGTGGGAGTAGGGGCCATCGGCGTTGATCAGGAACAGCCGGTCCATGACTGAGCAGCCGGTGCTCGGAGCAATCAGGGTGGCGACGGCCACGAGGCCGAGCAGACGAAGAGGCGTGGGCGAGCGGTGCATGGGAACACTCCCGGTGGGCGGCTCTGAATGCCGGCGGCACGCAGCCACCCGAGCACTCTTCCGCGATCAACGGTCGTATCGGGTGTGCCGCCCGCGCCGGTTGAGAAAACCCTGCCGCTGGCAAACTGGGCAAGGCCGCGAGGGGCATCGGTAGCAACCGGCTCGGCCGCGGCAAAAGTCACGTCGCTCACCGAGGATACGCCCCCAGGCTCCGCGAGCGTTCGCCGACCCCCGAGCCTCCCCGGTCGATCGGCTGAACGCCGGTGCCGTGCGGGACCCCGGCTTGGTTAGCCTGCGAACCGGCTGACGATCAGCGAGATGTTCTGGCCGCCGAAGCCGAAGCTGTTCGACAGGGCCCGTTCGCATCGGCCTTCGCGGACCTGATTGGGCACGTAATCAAGGTCGCAATTCGGGTCGGGGTGTTCGTAGTTGATCGTCGGGGGCAGGAGGCCGTCGCGGATCGCCAGCAGGCAGACGATCAGCTCGGTGGCCCCGGCCGCCGCGATCAGGTGGCCCATCATGCTCTTCGTGCTCGAGACCGGAATCTGATAGGCCCGCTCGCCGAAGACCTTCTTGATCGCGAGGGTCTCAACCTTGTCGTTGACGTCGGTGCTCGTGCCGTGGGCATTGATGTAGTCGATCGAATCGACGGGGCTCAGGCCGGCGTCGGCCAGCGCCATCTTGATGCAAGCCTCGGCGCCGCGGCCCTCGGGGTGGGTGTCGGTGATCCGGTAGGCGTCGGCCGTCGAGCCGTAGCCGACCACCTCGCCGTGGATCCTCGCGCCCCGGCGCTTCGCATGCTCGAGTTCCTCGAGCACCACCATCGCGGCGCCTTCGCCGAGCACGAACCCATCCCGCTCATTGTCGAAGGGGCGGCTGGCCCGTTCGGGCTCGTCGTTGCGGGTGGAGAGGGCCGTGAGCAGATTGAAGCCGGTCACGCCGAAGGGATGGATCATGCTGTGGCAGCCGCCGGAGAGCATCACATCGGCCTCGCCGCGGCGGATGATCTCCACGGCCTCGCCGATCGCCTGGCTCGAGGCGGCGCAGGCGGTGAGGCAGTTGAGGTTCGGCCCCTGGGCGTCGAACAGCGCCGCCAGATGGCCGGCCGGCATGTTGGGTTCCTGCTCGACCTCGGTGAGCGGATGGAGCGTCTCGAGGCCGAGCTTCGTGAACTTCGCCACGTCGAGCTGATCCCCTTCGATTGCCGCCATCATCATGGTCGTGAAGGCGTCGAAGGCCTGCTGACCCTCGCCGCTACCGAGGTAGATGCCGAGCCGGGTGGGATCGGCCTCGAGGCCCTTCGGCAGGCCGGCATCCCGCATCGCCTGGAGCGCCGCCCCGGCTGCAAACTTGGTGTGGCGGCCGCAATACTGCCAGTCGCAGGCGGCCTCCCCCTCGTGGGAGATGTCCCAATTCTTGACCTCGGCGGCGATCTTGGTGGGGAACCGCGAGGCATCGAAGACGGTGGTCATCCCCACGCCCGACTTCCCGGCGACGAGGTTCCGCCAGAGTTCCTCGACCGTGAGGCCGAGGGGCGTGACGCATCCCACGCCCGTCACCACCACCCGCCGTCTGCCTGCCGTCATCTCGCCGTCTCCCTGCCTCACTGTTTTTGGGCCACGCTCCCGTCGGGATCGCCGCGGCCGCGCGTCTCCCGACCCGCGTCACCGAATCCGCCGGAATCGATCCTCGCCGCTCACCAGTCGGGCCGCACCAGGGGCTGGCCCGACTCGTCGCGGCCCACCTCGTAGATGTGCATCTGATCGAGCCACTGGAGCAGCTCATCGGGCTCGAACAGCTTCGGCACCCCCTCGCCCGGCTCGAGATGGGCGAAGAAGAGCTCCGCCTCCCCCTGCAGCCGATCGCCGACGGTGCTGCTCACCTTCGTCAGCGATCCCGTCGGCTTGAGGTCGAGCACCTCGGCCTTGAACACGATCGTGTCGCCGGGCACGGCGTCGAAGTGAAACTCGGCCGCCGCCACCTTCGCGAGCACCACGCGGCGGTTGTAGTCGATCGCCTCCGCTACCAGCAGCCCCGCCGTCTGGGCCATGCCCTCGACGATCAGGGAATTCGGCATCAGGGCTGCGCCGGGAAAGTGATCGTGGAGATGCTCCTCAGCCAAGGAGACGTTCTTCACCGCCGTGGCGTGCTTGCCCCGCACGAACTCGTTGAACCGATCGATCCAAAACCAACGCATGTATGCGAAGCGGCCGCGCCGCCATCCTCCGTGCCGCGCCGTCCCGAGGACGGCCCCTCGTCCCGCCTGCCTCGGATCAGGCGGCGAGTTTGCTTTCGACGTAGCGGACCATGTCTTCGACTGTCAGCGTGTTGGGGAAGTTCTGCACGCTGGGATTGGCCTCGAACTTCGTCAGGTCGATGAACGGCATCCGGGTCTTCAGTTCCTTGAGCCCCGCCTCGTTCACCTTGCCGTTGGTGACAAACTCGGTGCTCGAGAGCACATCCTCGGGGAAGAGTTCGCCCCGCTGGATCTTGATGCCGAAGGCCTTCTCCAGCCGGAACACGATGTCGAGGAAGTCGATCGATTCGGCACCGAGGTCGCCGACCATGGTGGCCGATTCGGTCACTTCGTCTTCATCGACCCCGAGGGCCTCGACCAGGGCTCCCTTGACCTTTTCAAAGATTTCATCGCGAGACGGCATCGACGGATTACCTCGGAGAGGGAAAAAACAGAGCAAACGCTGCCCCAAGGTTGTAATGCCGACCGGTCCCGCTGGAAACCCGAATCCCGACAGACTGCCCCCCGCCTGCGGGAAAGCCCTGGCAGAACCGGCGAATCTGGGCCAGTTAGCAGCTTTTTATCGAGCCACGGCAGTCTGGGAACCGGCCGCGATTCCCGCCCCGGGCAGGGCCGCCGCATAGGCGACCGGCCGTTGCCGGGCGTCGCCCCGCGGAGCCGGATAAAGCAGCGCCCACAGCCGCCGCATTTCCGACCGCACCCGGGCGTCGAGGGCCGCCCCGTGAGCCACCCGATCAGCGAGGTTGTACCGCTCGAGTTCCAGCCGGGCGGTGAGGCTCGTGCGGTCGCCGATCTTCCCGCTGGCCTTCACCTTGGTAATCCGG
This sequence comes from Planctomycetota bacterium, assembly GCA_046047895.1. Lineage (GTDB taxonomy): Bacteria > Planctomycetota > Planctomycetia > Pirellulales > UBA1268 > QWPN01. The sequence goes on from JBJOHE010000097.1 coordinate 9,097, forward strand.
TCGTCCTGGGAGAGCACCTCGGCCGTCACCGTCAGCGTCTTGCCCGGCTCCGCGAAGTCGCCGTACTTCACGTTCCTCGCCGCCCGCAGGACGACGATCGAATGGGCAAAGTCCTCCCCGAGCCGGATCGTCCAGGCCGCGGCCTGGGTCATCGCCTCGAGCATCAGCACCCCCGGCAACACCGGAAACCGCGGGAAGTGATCGGCCAGGTATTCCTCGGCTAGCGTCACGTTTTTGACAGCCGTGATCGCCTTTCCCGGCTCGATGGCCACCACCCTGTCGAGCAGCGTGAACCGCATAAAGCATCTCCGCGAGCGAGCGGTCGCTTCGGGATCCGGCCGAGAGAGACCCGACGGCAGGCGACCGGGCGGCAGTATAGGGAATGCCCACCCCCCCACAACCGCTCGCAGCCAGCGACAGGCGGTCCCTGCCGGCCCGACGGCCGGCAGGATCGGCGCCACCCGCCGGGTCGGGCTGATGCACAACCAATTAGACTCTGACCCGCGGCGGGAATCCCCGCGGCTCCTGGCTTGTTTGGTGACTGATGCCGCTCGTGCTCGCCCCCTCCACCGACGCCGCCGCCGGCGGCCCGCTCGCGATCGATCTCACCGGGATCCTGCCTGCTCGCCTGGCACCGCTCTCGCCCGACGAGATTCGGCGGCTCTCCATCCTGGCCGACGAGCGGCCCTGCGAGCTGGGCGAGGTGTTTCGGGCGACGGGCTCAGCGGCCGATGGCCGGCTGGAATGCCGGGGTGACTTTTCACGGGTGCACTCGCTGGCCGTCGGGATGGCCGCGGGGCGGATCCTGGTTCGGGGGAGCGTGGGCCGGCATGCCGGCCAGGGCATGACCGGCGGGCGGCTCGAGATCGAGGGCGATGCCGGTGATTGGCTGGCGTGCGAGATGGCGGGCGGCCAGGTGCGGGTCGGGGGCCGGGCCGGAGACAACGTGGCCGGGGCGCTTCCCGGGAGTGAGGCTGGCCTGCAGGGGGGCCTCGTTCTCGTCGCCGGCGATACAGGTGACCTGACAGGCTCGCGGATGCGGCGGGGGCTCGTGGCCGTGGGCGGCTCCTGCGGCGCGGCGGCCGGCTTTGAAATGCGGGCGGGGCTCGTTGTCGTCGGCGGCCGGGTGGGACGCCAACCCGGCCTCGGGATGCGTCGGGGTTCGCTGCTGATCCTGGGCGAACGACCCGAAATTCCCGCCTCTTTTCGGTGCGGCACCGCCTGGAATCCACCGTTTGTGCCGCTCCTTTTTCGGCGGCTGGCCCGCGCGGGCTTTCAGCCCGCAATCCCGCTCCCTCCCCGGTGGCGGCAGTGGCATGGCGACCTCCTGGCGGGTGGCCGGGGCGAAATCCTCCATCCCCAGCGGGGCTGACGGGCCGAGAAAATCCGACCGCAGGGCCGCTTCCGCTGGCGACATCCGTCGGTTATTCTTCAGGGCTCGCCGATTCAGCTCCTTCGAAGAAGTTTTTGCATGCCCACGATCAGTCAGCTCATTCGTCACCGTCGCCGCCCCAAGCGGAAGTTCTCCAAGTCTCCGGTGCTCGACAAGTGCCCGCAGAAGCGGGGCGTCTGCCTCCAGGTGCGGACGATGACCCCGAAGAAGCCGAATTCGGCGCTGCGGAAGATCGCCCGAGTGCGGCTCTCGAACAAAAAGGAAGTGACCGTCTACATCCCGGGCGAAGGCCACAACCTCCAGGAGCACTCGATCGTGCTCGTCCGAGGCGGCCGAGTTCGCGACCTGCCTGGCGTTCGCTACCACATCATCCGCGGTGCCCTCGACACGCTCGGCGTGCAGGGCCGCAAGCAATCCCGCAGTCTTTATGGCGCCAAGAAGGGCTGATCACCGTAGCCCGTCGACGGCAGCCCCGCCCGCACCAACCCCACACCGAGTTCCGCGAGAAGCACACGCATGGGAAGTATCACAGCCAGTCGCACACAGCTCCGCCCCGACCCGAAGTTTGGGTCGCTGCTGGCGAGTAAGTTCATCAACTGCCTGATGGAAGACGGCAAGAAGAGCGTCGCCCAGGGCGTCTTTTATCGGGCGATGGACATCGTCGGCAAAAAGATCAACGACGCCGAGCCGATCGAGGTCTTCAATCGCGCGGTTGAAAACGTGAAGCCGGCCGTCGAAGTCCGCTCGAAGCGGGTAGGCGGTGCCGCCTACCAGGTGCCGATGCAGGTCAACCGAAACCGGCAGCAGTCGCTGGCCATCCGCTGGCTCCTCCAGGCCGTCCGCGAAAAGAAGGGCCGCGCCACCCACGAGAAGCTGGCCGACGAAATCATCGCCGCCTACAAGCGGGAAGGTGCCGCCGTCACCAAGCGGGAAAACGTCCACCGCATGGCCGACGCGAATAAGGCCTTCGCGCATTTCGCCTGGTAAGACCAGGCGAAATGACCTGTTTAACGGCTGCACGGCCATCCATGGCCCGTGCCGCCTTGAGGGGAACTGCTCCGCAGTTCCGGATGCCTCCTGCCTCCGCCTCGCCTGGTAAGACCAAGGCGAAATGCGGCGGTTCAAGGGCAGGCTGCAAGCCTGCCCCCACGGGTTCACTCGAACCCTGGCTCACCATAAAGGGTCGTTCGGCAGGGGTCGTCCGTGTCCCTGAGGCGGCCTAGGAAACCAGCGCAGCCCGGAGGGCGAAGCGCAGTTTCCTCGGAGTGAGCGAAGGGCCGGATGCCCGACGCGCACGTCCGGCGAAGGGATTCGGATGGCTCCGGCCCACCAAAACAGGCCGTTCGGCAGGGGT
>JBJOHE010000098.1:0-5579 GCA_046047895.1 Planctomycetota bacterium
CAAGGTGCTGGTCGTCGACCCCGCGATCGTGTTCCGGGGATAAACCCCCGACGACCCGGCTTCTCGGCTTTTGCAGAACGATGACAGCCTCCGCCCACACGCTCGACCATCGGCCGCTCTCCGAGATTGCCGTCCGCGTGCGGGGCGTGACGAAGGAATTCGGCGCGGGGGGCGCGATCGCCAAGGCCTTGCGGGGCGTCGATCTCGACGTGCCCTACGGCGAGCTTTTGATGCTGATCGGGCCGAGCGGCTGCGGGAAGACCACGCTGGTCTCGATCGTGGCCGGCACCCTCGAGCCCACGGCGGGGGCGGTGACGGTGCTCGGGCAGGATCTCGTGGCGATGAAGCCGGGCCGCAAGGTGGCCTTCCGGCGGGAGAACGTGGGCTTCGTGTTCCAGGCCTACAATCTCCTGCCGGCGCTCACGGCCGTCGAAAACGCGGCGGTGCCATTGATCATCGCCGGCTGGCCGCGGCGGCGGGCGGTGGAGCAGGCGGCCGACATCCTCGCCGAGCTCGGTATGGGGGAGCGGCTGGCGAACCTGCCGAGTGAACTCTCGGGCGGCCAGCAGCAACGGGTAGCGATCGCCCGCGCGGTCGTTCACGACCCTCGGCTGCTCGTCTGCGACGAACCCACCAGCGCCCTCGACGCCGAGAATGGCCGGATCACGATGGAGTTGATTCAGGAGATCGCCGTGCAGCCTGGCCGGGCGGTGATCGTGGTCACCCACGACTCGCGGGTTTACTCCTTCGCCGACCGGATTGCCTCGATGGAAGACGGCCGGATCGACGCGGTCACGGCCGGACCGCACCACGAGGCCGGGTAACCGTAACTCGCTCGAGAAACCCTCTGGTCGCGACAACGGGATCCAGGGCAGCATGCCGTCGGAGCCTGGTCGCCGTCGCGGTCAGTCGGGCTGCGGTGCATGATCGTCGACGGGGGCGGGCCCGTCGCGGCCGGCGGGGCGGAGGACGAGCCGGCGGACATCGGCCACGTTCGCCCCGGGGATGTCTCGGGCCCTGAGCACGAGCCGTGCCTGGCCGCGCGGGAGATCGATGTCGCCCAACGTCAGCGGTTTGAACGGCTTGTCGTAGCTTTCGCTGTCGCGGTCTACCCGGTCGACGCCGGTGTTGAGCGGAGGATCCCAGGCGGTCGCGATGACGGCCGCCACGTTGCCAGACTCCGGTGAACCGGGGGGCTGTGGGTCGCAGGAGAGCTGAATCGTCCCGCCGAGATCGGATTCGGCACACGTGTACCAGAGTTCGGCGGTGTAGCGACCGGGTGTGAGGACATCGACCAGCCAGCAGATCGAATCATCGGTGGAGGTCCAGTTGGTGAAGAAGGAGCAGTTGGGGGCGCGGCCACTCCGGGTGATGCCCCCCGCCGCCGTGCCATCCCGGGCGGGCAGTTCGGTGTGCGGGGCGCCGGGAAACCCGACCGGGAAGCGTTCGGCTGCCGGTGCAGGATGGGCTTCGAGAACCTCCGTCCGCCAGGTGGCGGCGATTCCGCTGAGTCGATCAGCCGTCTCCGGGTGCTCGGACGCGATGTCTCGCTTCTGCCCGGGGTCGGTGAGCATGTCGTAGAGCCGTCCCTGATGATCGAGCCGATGGGCGGCCGTGCGAACGCTCACCTCGCCCCGAAACGACGCGATGATCGGTCGCTGTCGGAGCCTGGCCGACAGCGGTGATGCGGTGTCGGCTGTCGTGATCAGGGGCGTGAGGTCGAGGCCGTCGAGCGGGCGGCACTCGGCGGTGGCGAGGCCAGCCAGGCCCGCCAGCGTGGGGAGGAGGTCGATGGCCGCAGTGGGCTCGGGCCGCCTTTGCCCTGCGGGAATCCGGCCCGGCCATCGGAGGCAGCACACGCTCCGCACGCCGCCGTCATCGGTGGAGCCTTTGTGGCCGCGGAATCCCCCGCACCAGCGGCGGTTGTTTGGGCCGTTGTCGGAGAAGAACACGACGATCGTGTCGTCGGCGACACCGCAGTCATCAAGCGAGCGGAGCAGGCGGCCCAGGTTTCCGTCGAGGTTTTCCACCATCGCGAGCGCGGCGCGGGTGAATGCGGGGTCTTCCAGCCGGCTGCCAGGCTGGGCCAGCTCGCGTTCGCGGAACCGGTCCCACTCGGCGGCAGGAACCGACATCGGCGAGTGCGGCGTGTTGTAGGCGACGTAGCAGAAGAACGGGTGGCTGTGATGCGCACGGATGAAGGCCAGCGCCTTGTCCGTGAGGTCGTCGGCGATGTACCCCGCGCCCTGAACGAATCTGCCATCCGACTCCATGGGAGGGTCGAAATAGCTGCCCCAGTGCCCCTCGGTGAAGCCGTAGAAGCGATCGAAGCCGCGGGCGAGCGGATGGTAGGGCCATTGGGTGCCGTTATGCCACTTCCCAAAGCATCCCGTCGCATAGCCGCCGGCGTGAAAGACATCGGCGATCGTCCGCTCGCCGGGGTCGAGCCGCTCGGCCCCTTCCGTCACCCCGCGGACGCCGCCCCGCGGATGCCAGCGGCCCGTCAGAAACTCCGCCCGCGTCGGCGCACAGACAGGCTGCACAAAAAACGTCTCGAGGAGGCAGCCGTCGGCCGCCAGGGAGTCGACGGCCGGGGTCGTGACGGTGCGATTGCCGGTGACGGAGAAATCACCCCAGCCTGCGTCGTCCGCGAGGATCACAACCACATTCGGCTGGCGGTTCGAGGGCCCTTCCGCGGCCGCAGGCGCGGGGGCTGCCACCCCGGCCGCAATGGCGAGGGAGTCGCCGCAGAGGAGGCCGAGACAGGTCACCACGAGGAGCTGGGAGCGGAAGGGAATCATGGTCGGGCCCGGGAGAGAGGACAGGGGCAGGGAACCAACCGGGGCCTTAGTTTCGGTGGCCTCGCGCTTGTCAGTCACGCCGCCTGAGTGCGGCAAGACGAGAGGCTGACAGGCAGGCGAGACTCCACATCCACGCGGCGGCCATCGGCTCCGGAACCGTCGCCACGGTGACGGGCGGCGGCAGATAGGCTCCCTGACCGAACGCTCCCGCAGCGTTGATCGCCACATAATCGAACAGCCCCACGGTGCCATCGTAGTCGAAATCGCCCCCCTGCCAGCTTGCCGGGCTGGAGCTGGAGGCTGCAGCGATTGCAAGCAGATCGAAGACATCGACCACTCCGTCGAGATCCACATCGCCGGGAGCGGCGAGTGCGATCACGACCGAACCGTCGGCCGCCACTCGGTATCCGACGGCCCGCGCCTGAGGGCTGGCGGCGGCCAGGCTCGAACTGATGCCGGCTGTGCCATTCCACTCGCCGTGGGACCGTCCCGCCATGATCGCCGCCCGGAGGTCCGCGGCGGCGATGCCGTCGGCGGCCACATGCACCTGCCCGGGCCCGATGTCGAGCCGACCGCCGCTCGCCTCGTCGATGGCCAAGGCCGCGAGTTCGAGCCGATCATCGGCCGAAGCAAGCCGCACCTCGCCTCCGGCCCCGATCGTGAGCCGAGCCCCCGCCGCGACCGTCCCGCCCGTAATCGTGACGGCACCGATGCCGTTATCCGCGGCGACCACCAGGTGGTTTGCGATCAGGCTGCCTGCCAGTTCGAGCGACGGGAGCCGCGGCCGAATGGCTGCGGGAATCACGAGGGTCGAGCCTGGCTCGACGCGGACGCCGCTGGCGACCGTGGCGTCGACGTGGGACAGAACGAGGGTTCCCGCTCGGATCGTCGTCGGCCCGGAGTGCGGGTTTGCCGTGTTGAGCACCAGCGTCCCGGCCCCGGTCTTGATGATCGAGGCTTCGGGCGGAAACACCTCGTAGCCGAGCTGTCTTTGGGTCTGGACGCCCGAGGAGACCTCGAGCTCGATCGGCGAGTCGATGGCGAGTCCCAAACTGGCTGCTGCGGCCGCGAACGTCGGGCCCGTGGCTCCCACGGGATCGGACCAGTGGCGGCCGATCAGGAGAAAATCTGCCTGGGTGGTGATTCCGTCGTCATCGAAATCCGCCCGCGACCAGGTGCCCCCGTATTGACCCTGGCGAGTCGCGTACACCGCCAGGTCGGCCAGGTCGACGATCCCGTCTTGGGTGGCGTCGCCCGGGATGCCGGCCCGCCCGAGCGCCCGGGCCGGGCTCAGGCTTCCGTTGGTGATCCGCAGCTCGTCGATCAGCCCGAGGAAGGTTGCGGGAGGACCAGCGGCCCCGGCGCTCGAGTAGGCATTGCGGCCGATGAGTAGGTTGCCGTCGCCGCCGGTGAACGCCTCCATGAAGCGGGGGTCGAGCGGGGTGGAGCCGCTGGCGAACCGCCCGTCGGCCGAGGCGACCGCCAGCGAGAGCCGTCCCGGGAGCAGGGCGTCGTCGGTGGCCCGGGGGTCGTAGGTCGCGAGCAGGTAATGCCAGCTGCCGTCGACGCAGTTCATGCCGGTCGTGAGCGGGGCGAGCTGCACGCTCCGTTCCTCTCCGCGGTTATTCCGCACGACGAAGCCGAGCCCTCCCGCGTCGGGGCTGTTGAGGGCGAGGCCGTAGCCCAGGTCCGTCTCGCCCTGCCGGAGCAGTTGCATCGGCGAGTTGGTTCCGGCCGAGTCGACCTTGAAGAACAGCTCCACGGAAAAGGCCCCTTCGCCGCCGAATTCGTCGCCGTAGACGTCGGTGGGAAAGAACAAGGCTCCATCGACGCCCGCCAGCGATCCGGCATCGTAGGAGGCGGTGCCAGGCGTGTGTCCGTTCTGAAACATGCCGAGGGGAGGCACCTGCGTGCTGGTGCGATATTCGTTTGCGACACCACCGATCTGATTGCGGGCGTTGAAGGTCCAAAGGTCTTCGGTCGAGGCTGACGGATTCCCCGCAAGGCCGCTCTGGGGCCCGAGGAGAAGCCCCGCGCCGAGGCCGGTGGCCGTGTCGCGGGTGGCGACCGGACCAACGCCCCCGGCATCCATCGACCAGTGGGCCACCGTCTGCGTGGCGTTCGCGAACGGACTGTTGATCGGGTAGACGGAGAGAGATCGCAAGACCGCCTGGCCTTGGGTCGCATACGCGGCGATTCCGGTCGCCGCAGGAGCCGGAAAGATCAGATCACTGATCACAGCCTCGCCACGGTTTCCAAAGACCTCGACCGAACTGCGATCGACGAGGATGCGAAGGGTGACGAGACCCGCCGCATCGACTGCCAGGGGCGCCCGATGCACGTCGAGAAACCCGCCGGCAAACCCATCCTCCCCGGCCCGGCTCCGATCGACGAACATCGTCTCGGTGGACGGTTCGTAGCCGATGCGGGTGAAGCTGTCACCAGCCTTGCGAACATCGAGCCCAAAGCTGGAGGCTGTTCCCGGTTCGAAGACCGCGACAAGTTCAAGCAGATCCCCGCTGAGTTCGAGCCCGGCGAGCGGATCCGATGTCGTCGAGACGAGCAGGTTGGTCTGGTGATGTCCGGGCCCGCGGAGCCTCGCGAACTCGGCGACCGGCTGCTGGGTCAGCCGCAGGCCGGCGGCAGTCTGCGTGAGCCCGAGTTCACGGGGCACGGCGAAGCTGCCCCGCCATGGCGAGGTCGGGGTGAGTCCGCCATTGGCGGATGCCATCACTCCGGTCTGGATCACGCGGCCGTCCGGCGTGTTGCTCCACGTCT
>JBJOHE010000099.1:0-3537 GCA_046047895.1 Planctomycetota bacterium
GTAGACGTAGATCGGGGTGCCGTGGAGCCGGATCGCCGTCTCCAGGGTCTCGATCGCCATGTTCACTCCGGCGCAGAAGCCGCGGGGGCTGGCGAGCAGAATCTTCACAGGGGGTCCTTCCAGGCGGGGAACCGAGGCTCATTCGACCCCGGTACTGTACAACGACGAGATCGGCGGCATGGTATGGATTCGCCGTCGTTCCGGCCAGCGATGGCCAGCCCCGTCCCCTGCCCTGCCCCATGGCCGTGTCGCTCCCCGCCGCCCGCCGCGATCCCGTCGCCTGGGAGCTGGCACACCTGCCCCAGTCGGCCGATCCCGAGGCCGCCCGCCGGTTCTGTCGGGCCGTGGCTGCGGCCCACTACGAAAACTTCACCGTCGCCAGCCTGCTCGTGCCCCGGCGGCTGCGGCAGCACCTGGCCAACGTCTACACCTTCGCCCGCTGGGCCGACGATCTGGCCGACGAGGCGTCGTCGCCGGAGGTCGCATCCGCCGCCCTTGCCGACTGGCGGCGACAACTCGAGGCCTGCTTCGCGGGCCGCCCGGAGCATCCGGTCTTCGTGGCCCTCGCCGAGACGATCACCGCCACCGGGCTTACGATCGAGCCCTTCGCCCACCTGCTCGATGCCTTCGAACAGGATCAAGCCAAAACCCGCTACGCCACGCGAGCCGAACTCCTCGACTACTGCCGCCGCTCCGCCGACCCCGTGGGCCGGATCGTGCTCGCCCTCGAAGGCTGCCGCGACCCGGAGGCGGTGGGGATGTCGGACGCGATCTGCTCGGGCCTGCAACTGGTCAACTTCTGGCAGGACATCACCCGCGACCTGCTCGCCGGCCGGATCTACCTCCCAGCCGACGACATGGCCCGGCATGGGGTCGACGAGGCGATGCTCGCCGCTCCCGTGGCCGCGGCCGAAGTGCGGGCGCTCATCGCCGACGAGGTGGCCTGGGCCCGGGAGCTCTTTGCCGCCGGCGGGCCACTCGTGGCCGCCGCCCCCCGCAGCCTCCGGCCGGCGATCTCGATGTTTCTGGCCGGTGGGCGGGCCGTGGCCGACGCGATCGAGCAGGCGGGCTACGACACGCTCGCCCGCCGGCCGACAGTTGGACGCCTGGCAAAGCTCAAGCTTGCAGCCCGGGCGGCCTGGGCCGCCGCCCGGTCCCGGCTGGGAGGCCAGGCATGACCTCCGTCGCTGCCGACCATGCTGCCTGTGCCGCCGTGCTGCGGGCGGCTGGATCGAGCTTTGCCCTGCCGATCAGGCTCCTGCCACCGGCTAAGAGGCAGGGCACGACCGCCCTTTACGCCTTCTGCCGCCGGGCGGATGACATCGTCGACGATGCCGCCGACCCGGACGCGGCCCGGACAACGCTCGACGCCTTCGAGGCCGACACCCGCCGGGCGGTCACGGGCGAATCCGTGGCCGACCCGGTGCTCCGGGCGCTGGCTGACACCGTGCGGCGGTTCGCCGTGCCGCCGGAGTGCCTCACCGACATTCTCGACGGGGTGCGGATGGATCTCGTGCAGGCCGACTACGCGAGCCGGGCGGAGCTCGACGGCTACTGCCGCAGGGTCGCCACGGCAGTCGGCCTGGCGGCGATCCACATCTGGGGCTTTGTCGATCCGCGGGCAATCGAGCGGTCGGACGACTGCGGCCTCGCCTTCCAATACACGAACATCCTCCGCGACATCCCGGAGGATCTCGGCCGCGGTCGGATCTACCTGCCTGCCGAGGATCTCGCCGCCTGCGGCTGCACCGCGGACGAACTGCGGTCGGGTCGGATGCACCCTGGCTTCGAGCGGCTGGCCCAGCGGCTGGTCGCGGCGGCCGAGGACCGGTTTCGGTCCGCTGCCAGCCTTGACAAGATGCTCACCACCGACGGCCGGCTGGCCTTCCGGGCGATGTACGGCGTCTATCATGCCCTGCTCGGGGCGGTTCGCCGGGCTGGGCCGGCGATCTTCACCCGCCGGGTGCGGCCGTCGAAGCCGCGGCTTCTTTCGGCCGCCGCCCTCACCCTCGCCTTCGGCCCTTTCCCTCGTCGGTGACGTCACCCGCCATGCCCGCCTCCCCGTCGCTCGCTTCGCCTCGCCGCCCCCACGTCGTGATCGTCGGCGGGGGTCTCGCCGGTCTCGCCGCGGCGGCGGCGTTGGCCGATTCGCCGGCGGAGGTGACCGTGCTCGAAGCCCGCCGACGGGTTGGGGGCCGGGCGGCGTCGTTCGAGGATCCGGTGACGGGTGGCCTCGTCGATGCCTGCCAGCATCTGGCGATGGGCTGCTGCACCAACTTCCTCGATCTCTGCCGACAGGCCGGCCTGGCCGACGCCCTGCGGCGAGACCGCACGCTCTGGTTCATCGACCCCGCCAATCGCCGCGCCGCCTGCACGCCGACGAGGCTCCTGCCGGCACCGCTGCACCTCGCCCCGCTGTTGCTTGGCATGAAGCATCTCTCGCTCAGCGAGAAACTCCGGCTCGCGGTGGGCATGCTGCGGCTCGCGCGGTGGCGGCCGACGGCCGGCGTGTCCCGGCCAACGGCCGCGGCCTGGCTGAAGGAGGTGGGCCAGCCCGAGCGGGTGATCCGGCTCTTCTGGCAACCGGTGCTCGAAAGCGCCCTCGGCGAGGCGATCGATCTCGTCGATCTGGCGGCGGCCCGGAAGGTGGCGGTCGATGCGTTTCTCGCCCATCGCGACGCGACCGACCTGTTTCTGCCCACCGAACCCTTGGGGCGGCTCTTCGGCGACGGCCTCGCCGGCTGGCTGCAGGCCCGCGGGGTCGCGATCGAGCCCGCGGCCTCCGTGACGTCGCTTGCGGCCGGCGCCGGCGGCGTCGCGGCGGTTCAGACCGCCGCGGGCACCGTAGCCTGCGACGCCGTGATTCTGGCCGTGCCCTGGCGGGCCGCCGCCCGACTCGCACCGGAGGTCGTGCCGGCCGCCGACGAGCGGTTCACCGGCTCGCCGATCACCGCCGTCCATCTTTGGTTCGATCGCGACTGCATCGACCTGCCGCATGCGGTGCTCGTGGGCCGGGTGTCGCAGTGGGTGTTTCGCCCCGACGACTCGCCCCCCGGCTACTGCCAGGTGGTGATCAGCGGCTCCCGCGGGTTGTTCGCCGGCGATCGCGACGGGCTGCGAGACGCGGTGGTGGCGGAAGTGCGGGAGGCATTCCCGGCCGCCCGCGAAGCCCAACTCGTCGACGCCCGGATCGTCACCGACCCGACAGCCGTGCTCTCGGTGCGGCCCGGCGTCGATGAGGTTCGGCCCGCGACCACGACGGCCGTGGCCAACCTGTTTCTCGCCGGAGACTGGACCGCCACCGGCTGGCCATCGACGATGGAGGGAGCTGTGCGGAGCGGACGAACGGCGGCCGCCGCCGCGGCCAGGCACCTCGGCCTGCCGGCCCCGACGCTCACCCCCGACCTGCCGAAGAGCCCGCTCGTGCGGTTGCTCGGCGGCTGAGCCTCACCCGTCGGGCTCGATGCTTTCGATCAGCCGCGTGAGGCCCGTGGCGAGGGTGCGGCCGTCGACGACCGCTCGCTCCCAGAGCCGCCA
>JBJOHE010000100.1:0-14114 GCA_046047895.1 Planctomycetota bacterium
TCGATTCCGTGGGGTGGTAGTGGCCGGCGTCGAGGCAGAGGAGCGTGCCCCGCGAGATGGCGTAGCCGAGATAAAACTCGTGGGAGCCGACCGTGCAGCTCTCGGCGCCGATCCCGAAGAGTTTGGGTTCGACGGCGTCGAGTAGCTGGGTTTTGGGGAAGGGCTTGGCGAACACCGCGTCGAGGGCGGCAGCGAGCCGCTCCCGCGGAGCCATGCGATCGGCAGGCGTGTCCTTGAAGCCATCTGGAATCCAAACGTTCGTCACGCACGGGCTGCCGAGGGCCGCGCCCATGGCGGCTCCGATCTCCCGGCAGCGGCGGCAGTGTTCGATCCAAAACTCCCGCACACTTGGATCAGCACTCGAGAGCGTGAAGCCGTCGGCCGCCTTGGGGTGGGAGAAGCAGGTGGGGTTGAAGTCGAGGCCCACGCCCCGCTCCTTCGCCCAGGCGATCCAGTTGGCGAAGTGGGCCGGCTCGATCGCATCGCGATCGACCTGCTTTCCATCAAACTCGCCGTAGAAGGCGTGGAGATTGAGCCGGTGGCGGCCCGGGATCAGGGCCAGGGCCTGGTCGAGATCGGCCCGGAGTTCGGCGGGCGTGCGGGCGCGACCGGGGTAGTTGCCCGTTACGGCCAAGCCGCCGCCGAGCGAGTCACCGGCCGCCTCGAAGCCCTGCACGTCGTCGCCCTGCCAGCAGTGGAGCGAGATGGGGATGCGGGCCAGGGCCGCCTGGACCAGTTCGGTGTCGACGCCCAGGGCGGCATAACGGTCGCGGGCGAGCGAATAAGCGGCGTCGATGGCGGCCGAAGCAGGCATGGCGTTCCCTCCAAAGATCGCGATTGTCGCGACGGCGGCGGGAATTACCAGGGCGGTCGAGGCTGCTCTGATTCTTTTGCCGGCGATCCGGCCGCCCCGTAGGAAGGCTGCTGTTTCCCGTCACAGCCTGACGGAGTTCCGTCAGGCTCAGGCAAGTTGGAAAACTGCGGCTTACCGCCTCGATCGACGCCGGATGAGCCCGGCCGTGGCGGCAAGCCCTGCGGTGGTGATCAGCATCGAACCCGGCTCGGGGACCACCTGGATCTTGAGGCTGCCTGGCACGAAGTAGGCGGTCGTGCCGTTCCCAAGATCATAGGCGTTGCTGCTTCCCAGGTTGGCAAGCCCCGTCGTGGTCACGTTCCCGTCAAACAGGGTGTACAGTCCGGGCGGAGTCGCGGACGTGAGGCCGATGATGTCATCGACGCCAAAGTTCGCGGGCGTGGTGAAGGAGACCGTGCCGCCGACGGTGAGTCCGCCCGAAGCATTGAAGTAAAAGCTTGAGTCGGTTCCCAGCGTGAGGTCACCGGCGATGCTGCCTGTGCCGCCGATGGCAGCTGCAGGAGCCACCGTCACGGCTCCGTTGCCGGTGTTTGTGCCGTTGAACAGAAGGGTTCCGGCATCGATCGAAGTCGGCCCGGCGTAGCTGTTGTTTCCGGAGAGTGTCAGCGTGCTACTGCCGGTCTTGCTCACGCCGCCATCTCCGGAGATCGCCGTGCTGTAGTCGCCGCTGGAAGCAAGGTCAAGCACGCTTCCGGACGCCACGGTCATGCTTGTGGCGGCGATCGTGCCTGAGATGGTGGGGGTCCCGCTGATTGCGTACGTGCCGGTGCCGAGATTTGCCGAGATGGTCCCTCCGGTGATCGTATAGCTCAAGGCGGTGAGTGTGCCCGCCCCGCTGAGCGAACCTCCGCTGATCGAAAACGTGCCGATCGTGTCGTCGCCGCCGAGTGAGTAGGTGCCGCTCGAGATTGCCACCGTCGTCGAATCCCCGAGAATATTGGCTCCGGTCGTCTCAAACGTCCCGCCGCCGACGATGACGGAGGCCGATGCAAGCGACACGCCTGTGCTGATCCGGCCCCCGGTGACCGTGGTCGTGCCCGTGTAGGACTGCGTGCCATAGAGTCCGAGCGTCGTCGTGCCCGAGCCGGCCATCGTCAGCCCACCGTCTCCCGAGACCGAGTTCTGATAGGCGATCCCTTTGTCGGCTCCGTTGATGGTGAGCACCGCGCTCGGCCCGATTGCCACCACACCCCCGTTCTCGGTGCCGGTCTCTTGCAGGGACGCGATTGACGTACTTGTGTTGATGGTGAGCGTGGCGCCCGCGGAGACAAAAACGTCAGAACTCCCGTCTCCCAGGTTTCCGCCAGAGGCGACTGTGAGCGTGCCGGCCGTGATCCTGGTGTCTCCGGAATACGTATTGCTGCCCTCGAGGGTGAGGGTGTTGGCTCCATCCTTGAAGAGCGACGTCGTAGTCCCATCCTGCGTCGATCCGGTGCCGCCGATGACGCCCTCGATCGCCATGGTGGCGTCGTTCGCACCTAGAAAGAGCACGTTGGCCCCGCCTGCAATGGAAGCAGAAATCGTCAGGGAGCCTGACACGTCGGCGTTGATTCGGCTGTTTGAGCCGAGGGTGATCGGTCCTGTCCAGGTCGTGTCGCCGCCCTTATGGCGGAGCGCGCCTCGCACGCCGAAGAAGCCGTTGACGCCAAGGCCATTGAGCGTGAGCGGTTCCGCTGCAAACGAAATCGGCGTGCCGGGAGCCGCGAACAATTCCACAGCCCCACCATTCGTGACGAAGGTACCGGCGTCGGTCGTGCCGAGCCCGTTGGCATGCTGGACGGACGCCGTGGCATTGGCGTTGACCGTTGTTGTTCCTGTGTACGTGTTGTTCTCCAGCAGCCTGACCATCGAGTCGGCGTCACCGCCCACGGCGACCGCGTTGGATCGAACGGTCGAGGTGCTGTCGGCAGCCAGCCCGTCTGTGATCAGGCCCGGAATGAAGGTTCCGGTGCTCGCGTAGCCGAGTTGCACGAGCCCGGTATCGGAGAGGGATGCATTCTTCCAGAAAGAGTTCGCATTGCTGTCACCGAACGTGTAGATCGAAAAGCTATCGATCGCCCCTCCTTCAGCAGCGAAGTACTGATTGTAAATGGTGACACCCCCGACTGATGCGTTGAAGGTGTTATCAGATGTGATGGTGAGTGCGAGCGTGCGATCAGCTGCCGCTCCGAGGTTCGAGTCGATCCCGCCATCGGCTCCGTAGACCTTCCATCCACCGGTATTGTCGAGCTGAATTCGGGCTTCCGTGGCGCCGTCGGTGGAATCAAAGAAGCTGGAATACGTCATGCTATCCCGAAAAGAGATTCCCACTCGCCCGCCAGGACTCGGATTGGCGTCGGTGTAGGCGGTGATCGTGAACTGGTCGCCGACCTGAAGCGGACGTGCGGCGGCGGCTTTGTCGCTGCCGCTGGTGGTAAACGTACGAAAGGCGGCCGCTCCTGGGGTGTTGCCGAAACTGCCGCTGTTGGCGTAGTTGCCCATTTCGGAGGCATTTTCGTCGTACGAGCCAGCATAGGGGGGGTTGTTGGCTCGCTCGGTGAGCAAGGCATTGAAGTTGCTGGTCTGCGTGATGTACGTCACCGTCTCGGCCGGAGCGGGACCGTCCAGAATGCCCGCGACAAGAAACAAGGCAATCGTCGCAGTGGGTGCGGACCGAACGGCTGTCATGGCTCTCCCTCGTAGGACACCTCAGTCGAAGGGCGTGTCTCGCCCCCTCCCCGCAATTCGCCATGCAAGCCGCGTGCCAAATCAAAAGGCTGCGCGGCCCAAATTCGATTGGTGACGAAACCGATTGGCAGGCAAGGCTTTACGGCTTGCACTTTGATTTGGTGGCCCAACCCGCGGGCGAGCCCCTGGGGCGAATCGCTCCAGGGGCGGTGATTTGGGTGGAGCGATTCGCTCCACTTCGGAGCTCGGGGTGGGGCAAAATGCCTCACTCTGGAGTGGGGGGGCTTTGGCGGGCGGCCGCTGCGGTATCAGCCGCCCAGCTTGCTGATCTCGGTATGACGAACTAGATTGCCGGCGGAATGAGGGGGGCGCTGCTTGCCCGCGTCGTGCGCTTGACGACTGTTGTTGGTTCGATCGATCCACGAACTCGGAGAAAGGATCGGCTCCATGAAAGTGATGCTGCTTTTCGCCTGCCTCGCAGCGGGGCTTGCGGTGAGTTCGGTCCGGGGCCAGTCGGTGTCGGAGACGTTCGCGGGCAATCAAAACACGAGCTTTGGCGGAGCGGTCGGCACCGGTTCATTACAGGTTTCCAATGACGCCCTTGGTGCCATCAACTTCACCTACACCCGGGGATCCTCGAACTTCGACAATGCGATTGTGATCTACATCGACAGCGAAGCGGGCGGTGCCACGTCGACTTCCGGCTTCATCGACACCGGCGATGGGCTGCGACGGGCGATTTCCGGGCTGGACGGTAGCAATCGCTCGACGTTGAATTTCACGTCTGGCTTCGAAGCTGACTACGCGATCGCGCTCAATAACAGCTTCGCCGGACTGTGGAGCCTCTCAAACTCTGCAAACTTCCCCTTCAAGACCTCCGCTGGTCTTACGCCCAGTTCCGCTACGCAGACGGAGGCGTCCTACACCTTTGGCATCAGTGCCGCCGACATCGGCCTCGTCGCCAACAGCGGTGGAGCGTTTTCGTTCTTTTCCTCATACATCAGCGAGTCGGCGTATCGGTCGGTGGAGACCTTCGGCGCGTCCTACACCGGGGCCCCGACGGCCGGCTGGACCACGTTCGACGCGGCAGCCAGCAATACCGTCGCGCTCGTGCCGGAGCCGGTCACCTCCGGTTTTCTCGCGGCGGCCGTGGCTGCTTTCGCCGGACGCGCGGCTATCCGTCGCCGCGTCTGACGGCCGGTTCCCGACAGGGAGAAGTTGCCTGACTCGTACGGGCGGCCTCGTGCGGGCATAATCGGCGTATGACCGAGCCCACCGCCTCCGAGCCGTCGCCCTCTGCTGCCGCCCAGCCCGCTGTCGTCGATCCCGCCGCCAAGGGGCGGCGGCTGCCCTGGCATCCGGGCCGCGACCTCACCGGCCGGCTGCTCTTTCTCGGCACCGGCACGAGCGTGGGCGTGCCAATGGTGGGCTGCGGCTGCGACACCTGCCGCGACGGCGGTCCCAAGGACGTGCGGACGCGGACCAGCGCGATGGTGGGCCTGCCTGAGGGCCATCTCCTGATCGACACCACGCCCGACCTGCGAACGCAGCTCCTGCGGGAGAACATCGGCCGGGTCGATGCCGTGGTCTACACCCACGACCATGTCGATCATGTCTACGGCCTCGATGACGTGCGTCCGCTCTGCTTCCATTCCGGCCGGCCGATGCAGGTGCTCTGCGAGGAGGCGGTCGAGCGGCGAATCCGCTCGGCCTTCGACTACGCCTTCTCCGACAAGCCGCCGGCCGGCGGAGGCGTGCCCAAGCTCAGCTTCGCCCGGATCGGCACCGAGCCCTTCAACCTGCTCGGGACCCGGATCGTGCCGTTGCGGCTCGAGCACGGGCCCTTCGCCGTGCTCGGCTTCCGATTCGGCAACGTGGCCTACTGCACCGACACCAGCGGCATCCCGGAGGCCACCTGGCCGCTGCTCGCGGGGCTCGACGTGCTCGTGCTCGATTGTCTGCGGCACACGACCCACCCCACCCACTTTTCGCTGGCCGAGGCGGTGGCCGTGGCGGAGCGAGTGAAGCCGAAGCGGACGCTCCTCGTGCATCTCTCCCACGAACTGCCCCACGAAGCCACCAGCCGAACGCTGCCTCCCGGCGTGGAATTGGCCTACGACGGTCTCGACCTGCCGCTGACCTGACCGGCCCGCAGCCGGAGGCTGTTGGCGATCACGGAGAGCGAACTCCCCGTCATCGCGACGGCAGCGAGCATTGGGCTCGTGACGTGGCCGACGAGCGGATAGAAGAGACCCGCGGCGACCGGGATCGCGACTGCGTTGTAGAGAAAGGCGAGCGCGAGGTTCTGCCGCACCACCCGCATCGTGGCCGCGGCCAGGTCGAGCGCGGGGGGTAGCGACGCGAGGCCGCCCGAGAGGAGCGTGACATCGGCCGTCTCGAGGGCGACATCGCTCCCTGATCCCATTGCGATTCCAACGTCGGCTGCCGCGAGTGCAGGGGCGTCGTTGATCCCGTCGCCCACGAAGACCACGCTTGCCTGCCGCGGCCCCGCCGCCGCGACGAGCCCGGCGACCCGTCGCTCCTTGTCGGCCGGTGAGAGCCCACCGCGGGCATTTTCGATCCCGACCGCTTCGGCGATGGCCGTGGCCGCCGCCGGTGCATCGCCCGAAAGCATTTCAACTGCGAGGCCCCGGTCACGAAGGTCTGCCACGACGGCCCGGGCCTCCGGCCGCGGCTCGTCGGCGATTGCCAGCCAGCCCCGCGGGCTGCCGTCGATCGCAACCTGCACGAGCGTTGTCCCGGCCGGAGCGGCGATGTCGAGCACGGGCACACCCTCCTTCCTGAAAAGGCGTTGGCTGCCCACGAGCACGGTCGCGCCATTCACCGTGCCCCGCACGCCGCGGCCGACGATCTCCTCCACGTCGCCCGCGGTTTCGATCGGGATGCCGGCCGCGTGGGCCGCATCCAGAAAGGCCCGCGCCAGACCGTGGCCGCTGGCCGCCTCGACCGCCGCAGCCGCGGCGAGGAGATCGCGAAGCGGGCCAGACGAAAAGTCGGCCGAGCCACTGCGCCCCGGCGCTGTTGCTGCCTCGCCTGTCACCGCGAGGCCGGCCGCGACGATTCGTGGCCGGCCTTCGGTGAGCGTGCCCGTCTTGTCGAACACGATCCTGCCAGGACAGGCCAGCCGCTCGACTGCCGCGGCCGAGCGGAGCAGGATCCCGGTGCGGGCTGCCCGGCCGATCGCCACGGTCATCGCGAGCGGCGTGGCGAGCCCGAGCGCGCAGGGGCAGGCGATCACGAGCACGCTGACGGCCGAGAGCAGCCCCGCAGCCATGCGCGGCTCCGGTCCGAACAGCGACCATCCCAGGAAGGTGAGCACCGCCACGGACAGCACCACCGGTACGAACACAGCCGAGATCCGGTCGGCGAGGCTCTCGATCGGCGCCCGGCGGGCATGGGCGTCTCGCACGAGCCGCGCGATCCGGGCCACGAGCGAGTCGTGGGCGGCGGCCGTGGCCTCGATCACGACGGCCCCGGTGCCGTTGATCGCGCCGCCGAGCACGCGGTCGCCCGGCTGCTTGGCCACGGGCAAGGGCTCGCCGGTGAGCAGTGATTCGTCACAGGCAGTCTGGCCCTCCCGAACCGTGCCGTCCACGGGAATGCGGCCGCCCGGTTTCACACGCAACAGGTCACCCACTCGGACGGCCGCCAGCGGGATCGTTTCCGAGCCGGCCGCCCCGGGCGGCGCGTCCTTGCCCTGGCAGCAGGGAGCGAGCGGAAGCGGGGCCGGTCGCGCGGTCCCGATCCGCTCGGCTGTCGGCGGTGAGAGGTCCATGAGCGCTCGGAGCGCGGCCGTCGTGCCCCGCCGGGCTCGGCTCTCGAGCAGCTGGCCGAGCAGCACGAGCACCACGATCATGCCGGCCGATTCGAACGACACCGGCACCGTGCCGTCGGCTGACCGGAAGGCGGCGGGGAAGATTCCCGGCGCGAAGGTCGCGACGGTGCTCGATCCCCAGGCGGCGAGCACGCCCAGCGTGATCAGGGAAAACATGCCCGGTCGTCCAGAGCGGAATCCGGCGATCCCGCCGGCGAGGATCGGCCAGCCGCCCCAGAACACGATCGGCGTGGCCAGGACCAGCTGCAGCCAGTGGCCCCGCTGGCCGATGAGCCCCACTCGCCCGAACCAGGCCGCGATCGCATGCCCGCCGAACGCCGCCGGCAGCATGTGGCCGATCATCGGCCCCATCGCCACGACCAGAAGGGTTGCAGCAAGCGCCGAGCAGACGAGGAGCCGCCGCTGTTCCCGGCCGCGACGAGCCACGCTGCCCGCATCCTGACCGACCGGGTCGAGCGGCATCCCACAGAGGTCACACACGCCTGGCTGCGACCGCACCACCTGCGGATGCATCGGGCACGCCCAGCCGAGTTCGCCGAGATCGGCCTTTGCACAGCATGGTTTCGCCGCGGCCACCGGCGGCTCGGCAGCGGGCTGGATGACGTCGAGCTGGAGCATCACTGCATCCTACCGCCGCGGCCAGCTCACGGCCCGTGCCCGTCGGTCATTCTGATCGGCTCGATCGTGCCGTCAGCGCGGTACGTCACGCGGTCGATCGCGATCCTGCGGCGGCCGCGGTAGGGTCCGCGGGGAGCCGTGGTCTCCCAGCGATGGTAGACGATCAGCCAGTCGCCTGCCGGGGTCTCGATGAAGGAATGGTGCCCAGGCCCCTTGTGAGTCGCGTCGCTCGCTAGGATCTCGCCCCGGTAGTTCCAGGGCCCCGTGGGAGACGGGCCGGTGGCGTAGTGCACGCTGTAGCCGGCATCGTTCCAGGCTCCGTGGCTGTAGGAAAGATAGAAGAGCCCCGCCTGCTTGTGGAGAAACGCCGCTTCGGTGAACCGCGGTGGCGTCTCGATCGGCAGTTCGGTCGCGAGGCTCACCATGTCGGCTCCGAGCTGCCAGGCCCGCAGCCGCCGGCCGGCGCTGCCGCCGGCGTAGAGATAGCTCGTGCCGTCGGCAGCGGTAAACACCATCGGATCGATCGCCTCGAAGGAGTCGTCGCCCGTCACGAGCGGTCGGCCGCTGTCGCGGAAGGGGCCGGCCGGCGCCGGGCCGGTCGCTACCCCGATCCGGCTGGGCGTGACCTGCTGCGGGCCCACGGAGTAGTAGAAGTACATCGTTGCGTCGGCGACGGCGACGCAGGGCGCCCAGGCATGGTGCCGCTGCTGGCCGTCGTCGGTTATCCACGGCACATCGCTGAGTCGTAGCACCGGGCCGTGGCGTTTCCAGTGCCTGAGATCCTCGGAGTCATAGGCGGCGAACAGCGGCTCGCGGCTGCGGGCCTCGGTGGGGAAGATCCAGAACCGGCCGTCGATGACGACGGCATGCGGATCGGCTGCCTCGAAGAGCGGGTTGCCGCGGCCGTCTGCCGCACAGATCAGCAGCATCATCGCCACGGAGGACGCCACCCGGAGTCGCGGGCGGCAGCCGGGGATGGTCACGCTTCGGCTTCCTGCGAGCGGCGGGCAAAGCGATCCAGGAGGCGGGCGGCGGCACCGGAATCGATCGCGGCCTCGGCGAGTTCGCGGGCCAGGGCGGGAGACGCCGCCCGGCCGGCTGCCCAGAGCACGGCGGCCGCGTTGATCACCACCACATCCCGCCGCGGTCCGGGCTCGCCTGCGAGCACGCTGCGGATCGCCGCCGCGCTTTCGGCCGGCCCCGCCACCACGAGGTCGGCCAGGCGATCGGCCGGCAGTTGTTCGAGGCCGAAGTCTGCAGGCGTCCAGCGAAACCGCGCCAGGCCAGCCGGCGTGACGTCGATCACCTCGGTCGGGCCGAACAGGCTCACCTCATCGAAAGGCTTGGGGTCGAGGGTGCCGTCGAGCTTGGCGAAGAAGCCGGAGACGACGAGCGTGCGGTGGGCACCCAACAGCCGCGCCGCTTCGGCCAACGGTTCGCGGGCGGCCGCCCGACCCACGCCGATCACCTGCACCTCCGCTCCGGCCGGGTTCGAGAGCGGCCCCACGAGGTTGAAGACGGTAGGCCGGCCGAGCGATCTGCGCAGCGGGCCCACGCGGGCCATCGCCGGATGGTGGGCCGGCGCGAGGCAGAAGCAGAGACCGAGATCAGCCAGGCAGCGGGCCATGACCGCGGGCGGAGCGTCGGTTCGCACGCCCAGCTCGCCGAGCACGTCGGCCGAGCCCGTGCGGCTGGAGACGGCGCGGTTGCCATGCTTGGCCACCGGCTGCCCGGCGGCCGCCACCACGATCCCGGCCGCCGTCGATATGTTGAAGGAGCCCGAGGCGTCGCCGCCGGTGCCGCAGGTGTCGGCCAGGCTGCCGGCGGCCGCGAGCCCGCTTCGCTCGAGCGGCAGCATCTGGCCGCGAAGGGCGGCGGCCACGCCGGCGATCTCGGCCGCCGTCTCTCCGGCGTCGGCGAGCGCGACGAGCCAGCGGCCGAAGGCTTCGAGGTCGACCGTGCCCGCCAGCACCCCTTCGACCAGCCCGCGGACCTCGGCAGCGGTCAGCCGTTCGTCTCGCGCGAGGCCGGCCGAGCAGCGGTCGAGATCGGTCGAGGAAAGCATGCGGGAGCGGCCACAGGCGACGGTGGTCGGAGACGAGGCGGGATTGTAGGTGCTGCCGTGCCGGTTCACCAATGCAGTGGACCTGGCCGGTGCCAGTCGGTCGCCAGGCAGTCGGCTCGGGCCGAGAAGCAAGGCTGACGGGCCGCACGGCCCCGGCCTACAATCGTTGCAGTGCCAGGTTCCCCGCCGCCCCGAGCCAATCCCAGTGTCGCTGCCCACCGAGCCCCGCAAACTCATCATCGATTGCGATCCCGGCATCGACGACGCCGTCGCCGTGGCGATGGCCCTGTTCGACCCCCGGCTGGAGGTGGTGGCGGTAACCGCGGCCGGCGGCAACGTCGGGGCCGATCAGGCGACGGCGAATCTGCAGGCGCTGGTGGCCTGTCTTGATCCGCCGCGATTGCCGCGGATCGGAGTCGCTGCCGCCGACGCCGTGCTCCCGGCCCGCCCCTATTCGATGCACGGAGCCGATGGGCTGGGTGGCGTGGATCTTCCCCGGGTGCCGCTCCACGGCGGCCACACGTCGGAGAAGGTGATCTGGGAGTGCATCAAGGCCCACCCCCGCGAACTCACGATCGTGGCCCTCGGGCCGCTCACGAATCTTTCCCGGGTGCTGCAGCGGGATCCCGGCATCGCGGAATTGATCGGGGCGGTCGTGATCTGCGGCGGCACATCGCACGCCCAGGGCAACGCCACGCCGGTGGCCGATTTCAACTTCTTCTGCGACCCGGCGGCCGCCCGGCATGTGCTGGCCGAGCCGATCACGAAGACCCTCGTGCCGCTCGAGACGACGGGTCAGGTGGTCTACGATCTGGACCTGCTCGAGCGGCTGCCACGGGAGTTCACCCGGGCCGGCAAGCTGCTGCGGCCGATGCTGGCCCACGCCTTCCGAGCCCACCGGCAACTGCTCGGCTGCGAGGGCATCCGGCTGCACGATGTGGCCGGGCTCGTGGCTGCGACCGACCCCGACCTCTTCGAGCGGGAGACCGTGGCGGCCGACGTGGAGACCACCGGCGACCTCACCGCCGGGATGCTCGTGATCGACCGCCGCCGCAACCGCACCTGGCGGCCCAATGCGGATCTGCTCGTGGGCTGCGATGCGGTGGGTGTGCGGGAGCGGGTGATCCGGAGCCTGGCCGCTGCCGGCGAGGCTACGTAGCCGATCCGCTCACTCGAAGTCGGTCCGCCTGGCCACCGGGATCTGCAGCTCGATCCTTTCCCGGTCGCGAAAGATGACTACGGCGACGGTGCGATCGGCCGGTGTCATGCCCACCACGCTCATCAGGTGGTCGTCGTCCTCGATCGGCCGGCCGTCGAATTCGAGGATCACGTCGTTGGGCCGGATGCCGGCCGCGGCGGCGGGCGCGTTGCCGGTCACCACCTCCACCCGCGCGCCCACCGGCCGCACGAGTCCCAGCCGATGGGCTTCGGCCTGGGTGAAGTCTTTGTCGAGCGACACCCCGAGATAGGCACGTTCGACCGAGCCATTTTCCACGAGCTGCCGGGCGACGAACATCATCATTGCCGCCGGGATCGCAAACCCGATGCCCTCGCTGCCTCCCGAATTGCTGGCGATCGCGGTGTTGAGCCCCACCACCTCGCCACGGAGGTTCACGAGCGGCCCGCCACTGTTGCCCGGATTGATCGCGGCGTCGGTCTGGATGAAATCCTGAAATCGCACCGCACCCTCGCCCAGTTCCAGGTCGCGGCGGCCCTTCGCCGAGACGATCCCGAGGGTGACCGAATGGGAGAGGCCAAACGGGCTGCCGATCGCGAGCACCATGTCGCCGATCCGCACGCCCTCCTCATCGGTGGCGATCCTCGCTGTCTGGAGGTCGTCGGCCACGACTTCGAGCACGGCGATGTCGGTACCGGCGTCGGACCACGACCTCCGTGGCAGGAGTTCCCGGCCGTCGTCAAGGCGGATGACGATTGCGTCGAGTTCGGCGGCTTCCACCACATGGCGGTTGGTGATCACGACGGTGCGGCCCGCCACTTCGGTGATCACCCCGGAGCCGGCCTCGTCTTCGGTGGTGCGGCCGCTGCGGGGTCGGGCCAGTCGCTTGGTGGCGTCGATGTGAACGACGGTGGGCCGCAGCAGGTCGGAGAGCCGGCGGAGCTGCCGGGCCTGCCGTTCGAGCGGCTCGGCATCGCGGGCAGCCTGCTCATAGAGCCGGTCCCGTTCCGCGGCCGTGAGACGGACGGGCCTGAGCGGATCGACCCGGCCGTCCTGCCGCTGGGTCGCCTCAATCGGCGCGAGCCGACCGCGAACGGGCTCATCGGCACGGCCGATGGCCGCCGTCCAGGCCGCAGCCACGACGAGCCAGAGCAGGAGGCGATCTGACCGAAGCATCATGCAAGCCGGACGGAAGGGGATGGTAAACCGTTGCGGGAGCATACCTGCCCGCGATGTCAGAGTTCCAGGTCGCCGCCCACCGTCTCCTCGCTCACCTGCCGCCAGCCGGCCGACTCGCCCGATCGCTCCAGGTCACGCTGGCAGCCGATGCACATCGTGGCGTACGGCAGCGCTTCCAGCCGCGCGAGCGGAATCCGGCCGCCGCAGACCTCGCACTGTCCGTAGCTGCCTTCCTTCATCCGCTCGAGCGCGTTTTCAATGTGGGCGAGTTCTCGGCTCTCCACCTCCGCGAGCTGGGAGTTGATCTCGTCCTGCGCGGAATCGTAGGCCGCGTCCACGAGATCCCCAACCGATTCGCTCCGGAGTTCCTTCAAGAGCGTCAGGTCGCCCGCCAGCGCGCTCCGCAGGGCATCCCGCCGCTTCACGAGGATCGCCCGCATGTTTGTGAGTGCGTCTTTTCGTGCCATGATTCCGCCTCCTCCTCGACCCCACTCGGCGTAGCCCCTGAGAATCGTCGCCGCCCGGGTCGCAGCGAATACTACGGGGCCCGGGGAAGGATGGTTCGCGCAGGAAAAATCGGCAGGTTACGCCCCGGAAATCGAGCGAATTGCGATTTCGACAGTTGGCGGGGCCGGGGCCGACTTTGCCGCCGAACGGGGGGCGACCGGCGACTAGGGAGCCGGGCCGCCGGTGAAGCACCAGACCGTGCCGTCATCCGAGGCGATCACCACCCGGCCGGCTGCCACCGCCGCCCCGCCGCCGAACCCGCCGCCGGCATCGAACTCCCAGAGCGGTTCGCCTGACGCCGCAGCGAGAATCGCGATCCCACCTCGGGCGTCGGCCACGATCACACCCAGCCGCGGCGGCTCGTCGGGCGGGGCCGCGACGCCCACGATCACCGGTGAGGCATCGACCCGGCCGCGGAGCGGCTGCCGCCAAGCTCGCCTACCGGAGGCGATCTCGAAAGCCTCCACGGCGCGACCCCGGGTGCCCACGACAGCCAGACCGTCTGCGATCGCCGCGCTCGAGCGATAGGCCTGAGCGGACGTGGCGGGCTTCATCTGCCAGGCGATCTCGCCGCTCGAGAAGTCGATGGCGAAGAAGTCGCCCCCTTCGGTGCCGAACAGCACGAGGCTCCCGCTCACGGCGGGCGTCGTGCCGGTGGGGCCGCCGATGTCGACCGCCGCCAGTTCTTCGCCGTCGGCCGCGTCGATCACGTGGAGCCGGCCATCGCAGCCGGCGAGAAACACGCGGTCTCCGGCGGGCGTCGTGGCCACGGTGGGGCCGCAGCGGATCTGGTCGGTGATCGAATGGATCCAGAGCCGCTCGCCCGTTGCCAGGTCGAGGCACGAGAGCGACGCATCCTGGGAGCCGACGAGCACCCGCGGGCCGGCGGCGGCGGGGAGGATCGTGGGGCCGCCGGAGATCTCGCCTTCCGTCGCATATTCCCAGCGGGTTTCGCCAGTGGCCGGATCAAGGCCGCGGACGATGCCGAGATCGTCGCCCACCACGAGCGGCAGACGCGGGTCGTCGGCGACCGCCGCGGCCGAAGGGAATCCCGCCTGCTCGATCGAGCGGGTCCACCGAGTCTCGCCGGTGGCGAGGTCGAGCGCGTGGAAGCGGCCATCGAGGTCGCCCACGAACACGGTGCCCGCCGCGATCACCGGCACCGCTGCGA
>JBJOHE010000101.1:0-4038 GCA_046047895.1 Planctomycetota bacterium
TTGCGGTTGATCAGCGCGAGCCGGCTCTCGTCGGGCTTCCGCCGCAGGCCGGCGGTGATGCAGATCAGGTCGGCATCGGCCAGGCTCTCGTAGCCGCCCGCGTAGATCACCTGATCGGCGATCGCCGCCGTGCCATGGAGCATGTCGAGCGCCTGCCCGTCGGCCAGCTCGGGATTGACGTCCACGATCACGATCTCATGCACGATCCCGCCAAGCTGCAACGCGAAGCCCGCCGACGCTCCGACGATTCCACCACCACCGACGATGCCGACTTTCATGACGCGTTCTTTCCTCGAGGTTCCTTGACGTGATGCAGCCTCATGCCGCCGGAATGCCGAGCTGGCGGCAGACCTGTTCGGTCACCACCCTCACCAGGGCCTCGGTGTCGAGTCCGGCGGGCATGATCGGGCGACTGGCGTTTTCGGGATCGGCGCCCATCGGCGGCGGGGCGTCGAAGGCGCTGCGGTTGACGCCAGTCTGCTCCCAGCTCGTGCGAAACACGTCGTTGGCGCAGATGTCGCAGTTCTCCATGCCCGGCTCGAGCCGGGGGTCGGTGTAGCCCCACTTCGACTTGAGGTCGAGCAGCTCGCGAGTCTCCTGTTTGGTGAGGTAGGTCACGCGGCCAAGATCCTTGGCGAGCATCAGGATCCGGCAGTAGGCGTCGAGGATCTCGGTCCACCAGTAGGCCTTCTCGACCGACTCCCCGAAGCTGACGGTGCCGTGGTTGGCGAGGATCACCACGTTCGACTTCTTCACGAAGGGCTTGACCGTATCGGCAAACTTCTGCCCGCCGGGGGTCTCGTAGCGAGTGATCGGCACGTCGCCAAGAAACACCTCCACCTCCGGCAGCACGCACTGCGGGATCGGCTCCCGGGCCACGGCGAAGGCGGTCGCGTGGGGGGGATGGCAGTGCACGACCGACCGGATGTCGGGCCGTTCCTTCATGATCGTGAGGTGGAGGAGCACCTCGCTCGATCGCTTGCGGGTTCCCGCGAGCTGATTGCCCTCCATGTCGACGATGCAGAGGTCGGAGGGCTTCATGAAGCCCTTCGAGATCATCGTCGGGGTGCAGAGCACCTCGTTGGGCCCGAGCCGAAACGAGATGTTGCCGTCGTTGCCGGCAGCGAAGCCCTTGTTGTAGATCCGCCGGCCGATGTCGCAGATCTCCTCCTTGAGCTGGGCGAGCGACTTCTGCGGGGCGGCGGCAGCGGGGGGTTGGTAGGCCATGGTGAGAACGTCCTCCGTGGGGTGGTGGGTGGTTTGGGGTGTGGGGCGATGGGCGGCGAGCGAACTGTCCTAACGATTCTTGCCCACTTTTCGGGTCGCGGTCGGATGGATGGTCATGTCATTCATGCTGGTCGTGCGGGTTTTGCCGGCAGGTCGAGCCGGTCGATCAGGGCGGCTACATAGGCGTCAATCGGTCTGTCGGCCGGCCGAAAGGGCTGGGCGGCCTCGCCCCCCTCGCTGAAGGCCACGAGCTGGCCGTCGCCGACGCCGAGGTCGTCCCAGGCCACGAGCGGCTCGGCCGGGCCATCTCCGCGGGCGAGATCGTCGGGGCCAAGCGGCACCACGAGCCGAAACACGCCTCCGCGGACCGCCGGATGCGGTTCGACGAGCGTCACGGTGCCGATGGTTTTTCCCAGCCTCATGCGTGGCCCCCTGGATGTTTACAGCCGCAGCCGGCGGGGCGGGTGGCGAGGAGGGCCGGCGTCTCGCCGGCCGGCCGGGCGGCGAGTTCGCCGGCGAGCCGCACCATCGCCGCCCCGGGGAAACTCGCCGGATCGACAACGAGCAGATTCGCGTTGCACTCGGCGGCGGCGGCGGCAAGGCCGGCCGGGTCGCGGGCGGTCACGGCCCGGAGGCTGGCCGAGCGGTTGGCGACCGCGGCGGCGAGGGCCGGCCGGCCGGCGAGAAGCAGGCCGCGGGCCCCGTCGCGGGAGGCGTGGAGTGCGATCGCCGCCACCAGGTCGGCGATGCCGCTGGCGGGCAGTTGCATTGCCTGAGGAATGGCCCGCACGACCGCGGCTGCCTGGCTGACCGCAGCGGGACCACACTCCGCATGGGCCACGAGGAAGGGAAGCCGCGGGGCCGCCGGCCCGGCGGTGGCCGATGTTCGGTCGATCACCAGCCCCCGGCTGCGCGCATGGTCGCGGGCCGAGGGAGTGACCACAGCGGCTGGCTCGATCAGGATCCGTGACACGCCCGGCGGAAGCTTCTCGAGCATCGCGAGGGCGACCACCCGGCCGGGGATCGTCACGCCGGCAGACGGTGCGGTGGCAATCACCCCGGCCGGCGGAACGACCGGAACCCGCGGCGTGGTGGCCGCGGCCTTCGCAACCGCAGAAGCGGTCGGGGCCGGCAGGGCCCCAGCCTGAATCCGCCGCACCACCTCGGCGACGAGTCCGCGAATCGCGTCGGCATCGAGACTGGTGGAGAGGGGCGGAGTCATGGGGAGGGTCGGCGGTGAACGGGTGCGAGGGGGAGGCTCAGGGATCGACGAGACCGATCGTGCTCCAGCGGGCGGGCGTGGTGTCAGACCCAAGCAGGTCGCGGAGCATGCGACCGTCGCTGGTGATCACAACCAGGTCGCCGACGGCGGCCGCGAGCGTGTCGATGACGAGCTGCGGATCGCCGTCGGGCGACTCGCGGTCGGCTGCGAGCGGCTGGCCCACCAGCAGCCGCGCGCCGGCCAGCGACGGGTGTTTCACCGTGGCCGTCGCGGTGCCGATGATTCGGGCGAGTTGCATGGCGGTGCGGGTGGAGGTGCTGAAGCCGGGGGTCAGGCGAGCGAATCGGGGCTGCCGAGCACGCGGAGGTCGTCCACGAGCGTGCAGCGTCGCTGGCGGGTGAAGGTGAGCGGCGTGGTCACGCCCTCGCCGGTGGGCGTGGCGATCGAGAATGAGAGGTAGCCCTCGCCCCCGAGGCCCAGGCCGGCCGTGCTGGGGCCGTTCTTCACGAACAGCGTCGTGTCGAGCAGCCGGCCCATCCGGGTCATGGCCCGGACGTCGTTGGAGTGGATGATCGCGGTGTGGCGGAAGCCGTGTTCGCTCTCGTGGGCCCGCTGGATCGCCTCGTCCACGTCGCGGCATCGCACGAAGGGCACAAACGGCATCATCTGCTCGGTGGGTACGAACGGGTTGTCGAGGTCGGTCTCGCCGAACACGAGCTGCAGCGACTCGTCGGCGGTGACGCCGGCCGCTCGGGCGAGCACCGCCGCGTCTTGGCCAAGCAGGTCCTTGCAGGGCACGGGGTGACGGTGGGCGCCGTCACCGGCCATCACGATCGCCCGGCGGGTGAGGGCATCGACCTGGGCGGCGTTCAGCCGCAGGGCCCCGGCTCGCTCCATCGCCGCCATCAGCCGATCAAAGACCGCCTCGACCACGAAAACCTGATTCTCGCCGATGCAGAGCAGATTGTTGTCGTAGGCGGCCCCCTGGATGATCGACCGGGCCGCCCGGTCGAGGTCGGCGGTGGCGTCGACCACCACCGGCGGATTGCCCGGTCCGGCCACGATCGCCCGCTTGCTCGACTGCAGCGCCGCCCGGGCCACGGCCGGCCCGCCCGTGACGCAGATCAGCTTCACGCCGCGGTGGTTGAAGAGTTCGCCGGCGGTCTCGAGCGTGGGCTCGGCCACCAGGCTGACGAGATTGTCGATCCCCAGGTCGCGGTGGATGGCGGCGTTGAACCGCCGCACGCCCTCGGCGGCGACCTTTCGGCCGCTCGGATGGGGATTGACCACCACCGAGTTGCCGGCCGCGATCATGTTGATCGCATTGCAGGCAATGGTGGGAAGGGAGTGGGTGACCGGCGTGATCGCGGCGATCACGCCGAAGGGGGCGTGCTCGATCACGGCCAGGCCGTGGTCGCCGCTGAACACCTCGCTCGTCATGAACTCGACGCCCGGCACCTTCTCCCCGAGCACCTTGAGCTTCTCGATCTTGTGCTCGAGCCGGCCGATCTTCGTCTCGGCAAACTCCATGCGGCCGAGTTCCTCGGCATCCTCGATCGCAATCCGCCGGATGTGGGCGATAGCCCGCC
>JBJOHE010000102.1:0-6025 GCA_046047895.1 Planctomycetota bacterium
CCCCAGGATTCGGCGTTGCGCTCCCCGATCGCCGAATTGTCGGTGAGTCCCCACGGCGTGTAGAGCACGAACACGTCGGGATATCGTTCCTTCACCGCCAGGTCGACCTCAGCCGCCGCCCGCGACATCCCAAGCTGAAAGGCCCGAAGATCGGGCCGGTTCATCATCGCCAGGTCGAGCACTTGCTCCAGGCCTGGAACCTGACTCACCTCGGTGCGAATCGAGCCACGCAACTGGAGCGGAGCCCCGACCGGGGCAGGGAGCGAGAGCGCCGTGGCCAGCCGCTCGCAGGCCTTGTCGTAGGCGGCCTGGGCCTGCTCTCGAGTGAGGGCCGCGGCATCGAGCTGGACAAGCACGCGATCCTGTTCAAGCGACGTAAGTTCGGCGTTTGCGACAAGCCGATCGACGGTCGCGAGCACCTCCTGCAGGCCGGTGATGCTGGCATCGACGTAGCGGATCGTCTCCCGCGCCGCGAGGGCGTCGACATAGAGCGTATAGACCGTGTCGATCTCGATGCGAACCGCATCCTGGTACTGCGCGTGCACGACATCACGAGCCCGCTCCGCGGCGATCACCCGGTAGACCCGCTTCTGGTTGATGTCGAAGGGCTGGATCACCGTGATGCCATAACCGACTTCGCCCGGCCGCTGCTGCGAGTATTCGCCATAGGGGGCGTTGTCGACGCTGCCGAACACAAGCGGGTTGCCACGGAGGCCCGCGGTGAGAACGTCGGCAGTCGCCTTGGGAATCTCACGGAACTTCGCCTGCAGAGACAACGATTGCGAGGTCACGAGCTCGACCGCGGAGTCGAGCGTGAGGCCGTCGGCCGGCCCTTCCTCGTCGGCCGAGGGCAGTTCCAATGGGCCACCCGCGGGAAGTTCGACCGTGGTCACGGGCGCGGGGGCCGCCAGGTATTCAGGCTGGGACGGGGTCACGCCGCCGATCGGATTCGCAGCCGCCGAGAGCACATCAGGCTGCTGTGCAACCCGCATTTCAATCCCGGGAAGCGGCCGGATCACGGGATCGCCGCCGCCCGGGTCAGGCCCGAGGCGGTTGTACGAGCCGCCCGGGGTGGCTGCGGCTGCGGCCCGCCTCTCCGCCTGGGCGTTCTGGCCGGCACCCAGCACGATCAAATCATCAGCAAGTTGTTTCTGCGCCTCGGCGCTGGTCGCGATCGCCAGACTCGCGAAGACCGTCGCCAGCGGCGACATCAGTCGCCGGAAGCGGGGTGTTGATCGCAGCCCGGCAGTCACAGCGCCCCCCTTTTCTTCCCTTCCTCAAAGTGGGTCAATGGACCGTCTTGCTTGCTCTCGATGTCCTCGTATCGGAGCCATGGATCGGCTTCGGACACCCCCCAGTTCCGTCGGCGTCGGCCTTGCCCAGATTCCCCAGTGTCTAGCCGAAGGCAGGGGTTTTTGCCGCAGTACCTTCCCTGCTGCAAGCCGCACGTGACGGAGTGCCCGATCCAGGGGACGACGGGGCGTTGGCTTGCCAGCCTGGGCGGCTAGTAATATTTTCTGCCGACCCGGGTTTCTCTCAGGAAGCAAGTGATGGGCCTCCGCCATCTGATCCTTCACGCGGTGATGCTCGCGATGCTGGCCGGGCCCTACCGGTGCGCCTGTGGGATCCGCACAACTGCCGCAGCGGATTGCACGGCCGCCGTTTCCGCCTGCTGTTCTTGTTGCGATGTCCCGTGCGACGTGGCTGATCGCAGTTCGGCCAAAGGTGCCGTTTGCGAAGCCGGTGCTGGCGCTGGTGCTGGCGCTCAAGCAGGCGAAGAGTCTTGCTCCGCCGCGGAGAACGATCGCCTGCCCGATGCTCCGGGGTGTCCGGCCCGTGGCAAACCGCGACAGGCCTGGGACGTCGGGTCCGACGGTTTCGGGGCGAAGTTCAAGCTGGGACCGGCATTCCTGCCCGTTGTCGGGATGCCATGTGTGCATGCCACGCTCCAGCCCTCTCCGGGCCGCGGGCGGAATCAGTCCGTCGACGAGCGGGCTGTGATCTGGGGTCGAGACCTGCTGCTGCTTCTGCAGATTCTGCGCTGCTAGGCGAACCCCTGCCGGCCGCCGCTGCTTCATGACCGGCCAAAGCCTCTCGTTCGGGTGACGTCGATGACGTCGCCCTCTCTGGCGGTCGGTGCGCCGGCCGCCACATCCCCCGGGCACCGATGCGTGCCGTCCACTATCCCGTCACCACCTCAGGAGATCCCCTCATGACTGGTTTCCAAGATTGCTCCGCTCTGGCTGGCTTCGTGCGTCGGCTGGCCCGCGGCTGCCCCGGATTCGTAGCCTGCTTCGTCTTGTTCGGATCGCTCCTCCCGGCAGCCGAGCAAGACGGCCACGAACACGGCACGGGAGCCAACGGCGGCCTGATCGTGCCGCTCGGCCGCGAGAGCTACCACATCGAGCCGGTCTTCGAGCCGGGCGGGGTGCTGCGGCTCTACCTCCTCGGGGCCGACGAGACTCGGGTGCAGGAAACGCAGCGGCAGACGCTCAAGGCGTTTGTCAAGCAAGCAGGGAGCAGGGAGACGGTCCCGCTCGACATCAATGCCGAGCCTCAGGAAGGCGACGCGGAGGGCATGACCTCGCGATTCAAGGGCGTGCTGCCGGATTCGCTTCGAGACACGCCGGTGGAGGTAATGATCCCCAATCTGCGGATCGACGGCGAGCGATTCCGAGTGGGCTTTTCCTCGATGACACCGGAACACGACGCCCATTCCTCAATGCCGGCGCCGCTGGCAGACGACGCCTCCGACACGCTCTTCCTCACCCCCGGTGGCAAATACACCGAGGCCGACATCGAAGCGAATGGACGTGTCACCGCCAAGCAGAAGTTCAAGACATTCATGGCCAAGCACGACATGCATCCCCGGGTGGGAGACCTGATCTGCCCGATCACGGAGACCAAGGCGAATCCAGCCTGCGCCTGGGTGATCGCCGGAAAGACCTATCAGTTCTGCTGCCCGCCATGCGTCGAGGAGTTTGTGAGGATCGCCAAGGAATCCCCCGATCAAATCAAGGAACCCGAGGCCTATGTCAAGCAATGAGGCTTCGGGCACCGCAGAGCGACATACCGCGGCCGAACGTCGGTCGTGGCGATCCGGGCTCCTCCTCGCATCCCTGTTCCTGGCGTCCGGGACGGCGAGCGTCGCGCATGAGGGGCACGAACCGCTGCCGGCCAAGGGCGTCCTCGTGGATGTCGACGCCGGCACGATCGCCCTCAGTCGCACCGCGCATCATGCCTTGAAGGTCATGACCGCGGAGGTGGGAATCCAGCCCCTCGTATCCAGCGTCTCGACGTATGCCCGGCTCATCCCGGCCTGGAACCGGCATGCCTTTGCCGCCACCGGGATCGCCGGCCGGTTGTCGGCGATTCACGTCCGGGCGGGCGACACGGTGCGCGCTGGCCAACGGCTGGCGACGATCCAAAGCCTGTCGCTGGAGACGATTCAATTGGAACTCCTCGCCGCCAGGGCGGAGCATGACCTTGCGACCAAAACCCTCGAGCGTCTCACCGCCCTGACGCAAGCCCGGGTGGCGACCGGGCGGGAACTCGCCGAAGCGCGGGCCCGCTGGCAACAGGTCGATGCCGGGATCCGTGTGGCCGCCGCGAAGCTCCGCGGTCTCGGGCTGCCCGAGGGGGTCGTGGACGGCCTCGCGGAGGGCTCCCGACCACCCTTGGGCAACGCGCTGGAAATCGTGAGCCCGATCGACGGCACGGTGATGCACGTGGATGCGTTACCTGGCGAAACGGTTCAGGGCAACGAGCATTTGTTTGAAATCGTTGACCTCGGGGAAGTCTGGGCTGAGATCCAGTTGCTCGAACGAGACGTCAATCAGGTTTCCGTGGGGCAGTCGGTGCGGCTTGTGCTCTCGGCATTTCCCGACGAGCGGATCGAGACCTCTGTGCACGCGACGGGGCTGATGCTGGCCCCCGAGACCAAACTCGGCGTGGCCTGGGCCGTGGTGGCCAATCCACCCGGATCACCGGCCCGATTTCTGCCTGGCATGACCGGACAGGCCACCGTGTTCGAGACGCTGGGGCCGGACCGGATCGCCGTCCCTGCCCAAGCGGTGCACACCAACGGCGTCGAGACTTATGTGCTCGTCGAGGAGTCAGCCACCCGCGAGGGTTTCGAGTACCGTCGCCAGAACGTGGTCGTGGAGGGCCGCGCCGGAGGCAACGTCTTGCTGCGCGAAGGCAATCTGTTCCCGGGTGACCAGGTTGTCACAGCCGGCAGCCATGAACTCGGCGGTTTTTTCATCCCCGGGATTCTGCGGCTGAGTCCGGAGGCCGAGGCGAACATGGGGCTCCAGACCGAGCCGGCGGGCTTCCATGCAATCGAAGAAGTGCTCGAAGTCGACGGGCTTGTCGATGTGCCCCCGGGGTCACGGACCGTCGTCACGGCCCAAACGGAGGGCCGCGTGACCCGCATCGCCTGCCGCAACGGTCAGGCGGTCGCGAGCGGTGAAATCCTGGCGGAGATCACAAGCCTCGAGGTCCTCGAACTCCAGTCTGAACTGATGCAGGCCGCGGCCGAACAGCGGCTCCAGGAGGAAAGTCTCGCCCGCCTCCGCGTGCTCGACTCGACTCAGAGCGTGCCGGAGCGGCGGGTATGGGAAACGCAGGCGGCTGCCATCGCCGCCGCGGAGCAGGTGGGAAGCCTGTCACGAAAACTCCTCGGGGTCGGCTACGCTCCGGAAGAGATCGAGGCGATGGCAACGGAAGGCCGGGTCTTTCCCATCGTGCCGCTCCGGGCTTCCTTTGGTGGCACAGTCGTGCGGCTCGACGTGGCCCTGGGACAGGTCGTGCAGCCGGATCAGGCGGTCGCGGAGATCCATGACCCCCGGCACGTGTGGATTCGGTCTCATCTGGCCGAGCCCGAGGTCGGCCGGCTACCGACCGACCACCAGGCTCCCGCGGTCCGGGTGCGGTTCACGTCGCTGCCCGGCCAGGTCTTCGACGGAACGCTGGCCCGGCGTGGAGTCGCCGTCGACACGATCGATCGCACGCTCCCGATCTGGGTCGAGATCAACCCGCCGGCCGGCACGGTGCTTCAGCACAACATGCTCGCACGGGTCACGCTGCCGGTCGCCGATGCGGCCCCGGTCCTCGCCGTACCGTTGACCGCGATCGCCCGCCAGGGCACCCGGTCATATCTCTTCATCCGCGAGCCGAATGGCTCCTTTCGTCGCCAGCCCGTCGAACTCGGGAGCCGTGACGATCGCCACGTGGCCGTGACCAGGGGGCTGAAACCAGGCGAGGTCGTCGCGGTCACCGGCGTTGCCGACCTGCAGACGGCCTTCGCCTCGATCCGGTAGCCGGTAAGAACCAGCCATGCTCAATGCCATCATCGCCTTCTCGTTGCGAAACCGCCTGCTCGTGCTGATCGGTGGCGGTGCGGTGCTGATCCTTGGCGGCATTGTGCTGCGGGAGATGCCGGTCGACGTCTTTCCCGACCTCAACCGGCCGACAGTCACGCTGATGACCGAGGCTCCGGGGCTGGCTCCGGAAGAGGTCGAGACGCTCGTCACCCGACAACTCGAATACCTGCTCAACGGCGCGACCGGCGTCCGCCGGGTGCGATCAGCCTCAGGCATCGGGCTTTCGATCGTGTGGGTGGAGTTTGAGTGGGGCACCGACATCTTTCGGGATCGGCAGATCGTGGCCGAGAAGCTCCAACTGGCTCGGGCCAAACTGCCTGCGGACGTCAACCCCGTGATGGCCCCGATCTCCTCGATCATGGGCGAAATCATGCTCCTCGGCCTGCGAGACACGCGGCCCGCGGAGACGGCCGCAGATGCACGGGAGCAGGGGCTCGCACTCCGCACCCTCGCCGAGTTCACGATTCGCAATCGGCTGTTGGCGATCGATGGCGTGGCCCAGGTGACGGTGATGGGTGGCATCCTCAAGCAATATCAGGTCATTACCTCACCTGACCGGCTGGCGGCCCAAGATGTCACGCTCCAGCAGCTGGTGGAGGCGGCAACGAAAGCCAATGCGATCGCGGGAGGGGGTGTGCTCG
>JBJOHE010000103.1:0-2580 GCA_046047895.1 Planctomycetota bacterium
GCTTCGCGGTGCTGCTCCACGAGAAGCCCTTCGCCGGGATGAACGGGAGCGGAAAGCACCTGAACTGGTCGATGGCCGACGACCAGGGCCGCAACCTGCTCGACCCCGGGGCGAACCCGGAGGCCAACCCCACCTTCCTCGCCTTCCTCGCCGCCACCCTGCTCGGCGTGCACCGCAACGCGGCCCTGCTGCGGGCCAGCATCGCGAGCCACGGCAACGACTTCCGGCTGGGCGCGAACGAGGCCCCGCCGGCGATCATCAGCGCCTTCCTGGGCAACAAGCTGAGCGCCGTGGCCGACGCGATCACCGGCCGCACGGCCGAGGGCGGGCAGGCCGCCCAGGCGCGAATCGAGCTCGGCGTGCACGCGCTGCCCGACGTCCAGCGCGACAACACCGACCGCAACCGCACGAGCCCCTTCGCCTTCACCGGCAACAAGTTCGAGTTCCGCGCCGTGGGCTCGAGCCAGTCGATCGCCGGACCGCTCGTGGCCTTGAACACGATCGTGGCGGAGAGCCTCGACTTCATCGCCACCGAGCTCGAGCAGGCGATCGGGGGTGATCCCGCGCGGCTGCCGGCCGCCGTCGATACGCTGCTGCAGCAGCTGATCGCCGCCCACAAGGCGGTCGTGTTCAATGGCAACGGCTACTCGCAGGAATGGCAGGACGAAGCCGCCCGGCGAGGTCTGCCGAATCTCAAGGCCACACCCGAGGCGCTCGACGCGCTGGTGAACCCCGCCACGATCGCGATGTTCGAAAAGTATGGCGTGCTCTCGGAGCGGGAGGTTCGCAGCCGCTACGAGATCTACATGGAGCGATATTGCAAGGATCTCAACACCGAGGCCCAGGCGGCCCTCCAGATCGCCAAGACGATGATCCTGCCGGCGGCCTACCGCTACCAGGGCGAACTGGTCGACATCGCCACCAAGCTCAAGGGGCTCGGCCAGTCGCCCCACCTCGGCACGCTGGAGAAGCTCACGAAGCTCGTCGGGGGGCTTGAGAGTCGGATCGACGCCCTCGAGCAGGCGGTGGCCCACCAGGCCGCTGACCTGCGGGCGGAGGTGGGCCACTTCCACGACACCGTCGTGCCCGCGATGCTCGCGGTCCGCGAGACGGCAGACCAGCTGGAGATGATCCTCCCGGACGACCTCTGGCCGTTGCCGACCTACCGCGAGATGCTGTTCATCAAGTGACCCAGCCTGAGATCCAGCCAGACCCGACCCCGCCCGACCTGGCCGCCACGCTCGCTGCGGAGGCCGCTCGGCAGGGGCTGGCCGTGCCGGCCGAGGCCCTGCCGCGGCTCGCCGCCTACGCCGGCCGGCTCTGGGACTGGAATGAGCGGCTCAATCTCACCCGCCATACCGATCCCGAGCGGTTCGTGGCCCGCGACCTCGCCGACGCCGTTGCCCTTCTGCCCCATCTGGCGAGCGGCGAACGGGTGCTCGACGTGGGCACCGGCGGCGGCGTGCCGGGCGTGCTGCTGGCGATCCTCCGGCCCGACCTTCGGGTGGAGCTCTCCGAGAGCGTCGGCAAGCGGGCCCGCGCGGTGGCGGCGATCCTCGCAGAGATCGGCCTCGCCGTGCCGATCCACGAAGCCGCCGCCCAGGAACTGGTGGCCCGCCGCCCCTTCGGTCCACGGCGGTTCGACACGCTCGTGGTGCGGGCGGTCGCTCCGCTGTCCAAGTTGCTCGGCTGGTTCGAGCCGCTCGCTGCCTCCTACGGTCGGATGCTCGTGATCAAAGGACCGAAGTGGGAGGAGGAGCTCGAAGAAGCCCGGCGGCTCAAGCGCGGCCGGCATGTCTCCGTCCGCCGGATCGCCTCCTGGCCGCTCGCCGGCGCAGACGGGGACAGTGTGCTGCTCGAAATCCGCACCGCCTGACGAGCCGGTGAAGCGACGGCAGTGGGGTCGAGGTCGCCCGTATCCCATCGCCGGACATTGCTTCGGGATGCAGAAGGGGCTGAAGCGGAGTCAACTGGAAGGTCGGGGTCACCCATATCCCCTCGCCGGACGTTCGCTTCGGCCTTCGTGGCCTCCGCTCACTCCGAGGCAACTGCGCTTCGACGACCAATCCGCTATCGCGGATCGGTGCCCGGGCTTCGCTGGTTGCCTAGGCCGGCTCCAGGACACGGGTGGCCCCGACCCGGGCCGCGCTGTTCGTGAGGCTTGTGTTTCATTAGACCCGTGGCCGCAGGCTTGGAGCCTTCGGAATGCGGCTTCAACAACGCGGGACGATGATCGCATCCTGAAGCCACCCGGATTTGGGCAGGCTGCAAGCCTGCCCCCACTGGTCAACCGGCAGGCCGCCCCGAGCGGCCTTGCCACCCCACGGCACGCAGCGGGCATAGCCCGCGCCGCGTGCCAGACACTTTTCGCGCCGTGGCCGCCGACCCGCGTCGGCTCCGGCTTACGGCACGCAGCGGGCATAGCCCGCGCCGCGTGCCATCCGCGCCGCCCCGCCTCGACGCCAATCCGCGCAGACAGGGCCACCACTCCTCAGCGGCCGCACGCCATCGGCCGCCCGGAAGGCGGCCGGCCGGGCGGAGGCCCGGCTAGCCCGGCGGGGCCAGGGATGGCCCGCCGGG
>JBJOHE010000104.1:0-3427 GCA_046047895.1 Planctomycetota bacterium
TCGAACGGCATGCCGCACTCCGCACCACCTTCTCCGATACCGACGGCCGACTGACCCAGCGGATCCATCCCTCGCTGCCGCCGGAGTTCACCGAGATCGACGCCTCCGACCTCGACCTCGAACAGGTGCGGAGGCTTGCGGCCGACGAGGCGGCCCGTCCCTTCGACCTTGAACACGGTCCGCTGCTGCGGGTCACGGCCTATCGTCGCGCAGTGGATGACTGGATCGTGCAGGCCACGGCCCACCACATCGCCGTCGACTTCTGGTCGCTGATCCTGCTGCTCGATGAGATCGGCCACGCCTACCCCCGGCTTGCGGCCGGCGAGCCGGCCGGCCTGCCGCCGGCAGCCGCCAACTATGAAGGCTTCGTCCGGCGACAGCAGGAACTGCTTTCCGGACCACGAGCCGCCGCCCTCCGGGAGCATTGGCGCAGGGAACTGGCCGAGATTCCACCGATCCTGGAACTTCCAACCGACCGTCCCCGGCCGCTGGTCTTCTCCGGGGCGGCAGCGGCGGCGCCAATCCAGATCTCGGCGGCAACGTCCGCAGCGATGATCGAACTGGCCGCCCGCGAGCAGGTGACGCCGGCGGCGGTGATGCTGGCCGCGGTGCAGGTGCTGCTCGCGCGGCTCAGCGGCCGCTCCTCGTTCCTGATCGGCATGCCCTTCTCCGGCCGCAGCGAGCGACGCTTCGAGGACACGGTGGGCTTCTTCGTCACGATGCTGCCGATCGCGGCGAGGCTCGACGACGATCCTCGCTTCAGCGACGTGGTCCGGCGGGCAGGCGAAACGCTGCTCCGCACCCTCGAGCAGGAAGACTATCCGCTCGAATCGATCGTGGCCGACTCCAACTGCCTCCGCGACCCGAGCCGCAGCCCGCTCTTCCAGGTGACCTGCACCTTCGAACGGTCGCACCGCCGGCATGAACAGGGCCGCGGCGGCTTCCTGTTTCCGGATCGCACCGAGTCGGTCGAATTCGGCGGCCTGCGGCAGGAGAGTTTTCCGGTGCCGCAGCGGCACTGCCTCCACGACCTTGAGTTCGTGTTCGAGCAGGGCAAGGACGGCTTTCGGGGCATGCTTCTCTACGCCGAGGAACTGTTCGCGTCTGACTCGATCGCCTGCCTGGCCCGCAACCTCGAAGGGCTCGTCACGGCTCTCGTTGCGATGGCGGACGCCCCGATCAGCGACGTCGCCTGGCCGATGGCAACACCGCTGCCAGCGCCGGAGGCGGCGGCCGACGAAACCGCCACGGCCCTCCTGCGGGAGTCGGCTGCCGCCGCAGGTGACCGCCCGGCGATCGTCGCCGGGCCGGATCGCTGGAGCTACGCCGCGCTTACGGGCGCGGCAGAGTCGGTCGCAGCCGCTGCCACCGCGGCGGGCCTGTCGGCCGGTGACCTTCTGCCCGTGGCCGGCGAAGGGCCGCGGGCTGTCGTCGGCACGATCGCGACGCTGCTGGCGGGCTTCGCCCCGGTGCCGATCGACACGCGACAGCCGGCCGTGGCGGCCGCCGACCTGCTCGCCGACACCGCCGCCCCGCTCGTGCTCACGGCCGGCGGCTCCCGCTGGCTGGCCGCTGGACCGGCCGTGCGAACGCTCGAGATCGCAAACCTTCCGGTCGCGATCGGCAGCCGCAGCACCGCGATCGAACCGACAGGCCACGACCTGGCTTATTGCATCTTCACGAGCGGCTCGACCGGCCGTCCCAAGGGCGTGCTCGTTGAGCAGTCCTCGATCGCCAACCTGCTTCGCTGGCGGCGGGAGGCCGTTCCGCTCACCGCGGATGATCACGTGCTGCTCACTCTGTCGCACCAGTTCGACGCCGCGCTCGGCACCACCCTCGCCACGCTCGCCCAAGGAGCGACGCTCGTGCTCGCGGGCGACGAGTGTCGCCGGGACGTCGAGGCGCTGATCGATCAGGTGATCCGCGACGAGATCACCGTGCTCGTGGCGGTGCCCACTCTGATCGAACTCATGGCCCGGCATCGCCGGTTCACGGAGTGCGGAACCCTTCGGCAAATCTGGACCGGCGGCGAGCAGATGCCCGCGGACCTGCCGGAACTCGTCGGACGACTGCCGGCCGTGCGACTCTGGAACTTCTACGGCCCGACGGAAGCGACCGTGGAAGCGACGGCCTGCGAGGTGACCCACCGCCCCGCGATCATGCGGGTGCCGATCGGTTCTCCGATCGCCGGGAGCATGGTGGCGGTGGTGGACGAGGCCGGCCGGCCGGTACCCGACACGGTGCCGGGTGAACTGGTCATCGCCGGCCCCGGTCTCGCCCGCGGCTATCTCAACCGCCCGGCACTGACAGCCGAGCGATTCGTGATGCTCGCCTCCTCGACGGGACCGGTGCGGGCCTATCGCACCGGCGATCGGGGCCGGCGGCGGGCCGATGGACACTTCGAATACCTCGGCCGGCTCGACGACCAGATCAAGCTCCGGGGCTACCGCATTGAACTGGGCGAGATCGAGAGCTGCCTCCGAGCCCAT
Organism: Planctomycetota bacterium; assembly: GCA_046047895.1. Classification (GTDB taxonomy): domain Bacteria; phylum Planctomycetota; class Planctomycetia; order Pirellulales; family UBA1268; genus QWPN01. The sequence goes on from JBJOHE010000104.1 coordinate 2,490, forward strand.
CCGGCCGTTGCCGAGGCGGCCGTGACAGTCCTCGCCCCCGACACCCCGCGGGCGTCCCTCGCAGCCTTCATCGTGCCGCACCTCCCGGCTGGGATGGCCACCCCGGAAGCCCGGGCTGCGACCGCGGCCCTGATCCGCGAACACGCGACGACCACGCTGCCGGGCTTCAAGCTGCCCGCGTCGATCAGCTTCCTCTCCGAGCTTCCCCGCACGAGTTCGGGCAAGATCGACCGACGGGCGCTGCCCACCAGCCTGGCATCGCATGAGCCACTCGACGGGATCGCCGAACCCCGCACCCCGCTCGAGCGACGGCTTGCGGAACTCTGGCAGGAGGCCAGTGGCGTCGACCGCGTGGGCATCCGGCAGAACTTCTTCGATCTCGGTGGCACCTCGCTCCAGGCCGCGCTGCTCACCGCGCGACTGAGCGACGACCTTGGGATGCGGGTGCCCACTTCGTTGCTCTTCGATCTGGCCGACATCGCCCAGGTGGCGCGACGGCTCGGTGAACTCCATCCCGACCTGATCGCCGAGCGTTTCGGCGTCGAGTCATTGGCCGCAGCGGCACCGGATCCGGCCGCCCCGCCCCATCCGCTGCTTGTGCCTCTGGCCGGCGGTGGCGCCGCCGAGCCGGTCTTTCTGATTCATCCTCCCGGTGGCGTCGTAGCCTGCTATGCCGCCGTGGCACAGGCGCTGGGGGGGGAACGGCCGGTGTATGGCATCCGCTCGCGCGGCCTCCATGGCTCGGAGCAACTGCCCGAGAGTGTGGCCGAAATGGCGGCCGAGTACGCAGCCGCCATTCGCGCGGTCCTCCCACACGGGCCGTGCATCGTGGGCGGATGGTCACTCGGCGGTCTGATCGCGGCCGAGGTGGCCCGCGAACTCATCGCTACCGGCCAGGACGTGGACCGGCTCTTGCTCTTCGACACAGCCATTCCCGG
>JBJOHE010000105.1:0-2707 GCA_046047895.1 Planctomycetota bacterium
GGACATCTCGCCTTCGCCCACTATCCGAAGACCGCCGGCAGTTCGCTGACGGCCTGGTTTCGCCGATCCTTTCCGGATGCGTCCTACGTCGAGCCGGGAAACTGCCACATGCCGGTGCGGAGATCACTCGAACACCTGGGGCTCGTGGCTTCGATCGGTGATCGGCCGCGGCTCGTGCGGGAGTGCCTTCGGATCGTGCAACGGCTGTCGCCGGCCCGCTGCGACCTGCCGATCATCGGTGTGGTTCGTGAGCCGTTCGAGATGCTGATTTCGCTGTATGAATACTGGCGGCGGTGTGAGTTTGCCGAGGAGCCCGCGGGCGAGTTGATCCAGGCGGCACGCACCGGCACCTTTCGCACGTTCCTCGGGCTAGCCGTTGGTGAGAAACTGCTCGCCAACTACGAGACCTACTTCGACGTCGGTGGCCCTGCCTGGGCCACCACCCGGCTGATCGACTTTCAGTGCCTCCGGCCAGGGTTGGCGGCGGTCTGCCAGGAATTCGGGATCGACCCGCCTGCGGAAATCCTGCGGATGAACGCGGCTCCGCGTCGGCATCGCGACGCCGGTGGTTACCTCGCCGAGGCAGGGGCGTTCGTGTTCGAGGTGCGGTCGCACTTCCGCTGGTATTACGACGAGGCGGTCCGAATCATGGTCCGTGGGCCGGCGGCTCCTTCTCAACTACGGCTCGCCGCCTGAGCCGGTTTGGCGCTCGACGCCCTCCAGCCCCGCCGTCAATCTCTTGGTTTTTAGGAGGGCCGCGGGTCGCTCACACGTGAAGCGGGCGACCCCTCCGGTCCACCAAGATGCCGTTCGGAAATCCTAGAGCTGGGAGAGGCGATACCGGCCGACTCCCAGACGAGGCGACTGAGTTCCACCGGAGCCCGGGAGATCGGCGGGAGCCGCAGCCAGCGGTCGCGGGGGTCGAAGCTGGCCACGATCAATCCGTCGCCGCTGAACGACTCCTCCACCGAATGCTCGTCGAGAATGAAGGCCCCCTGGCTCCGGAGTTCGTCGACGCAGTCTGCGTGGGTCGTCGGACTGCCGCTGATCGAGGCATGGTGGGTGGAGGCCACGATGAACCGCACCTGCCGGGCGGCGCCCAGCCGTCGCATCGAGCGAAGGAAGTCTGTTTCGGCTCCCTGGATGTCGAGATGCAGAAGTTCGATCGGTTCCCCGCCGATTCGGTCGACGAGCGCCGGCATGTCGAGGCATTCCACAGCCCGGTCCTCGGCGACGGGGAGAAACTCACCTCCGATGAAGGCCTGGATCAATCGGGCCTCGCGGCTGTTCAGGACGAGATTGCGGCGGCCGATCTCCAGGTTCGCCGCTTCGGGTTCCACGCACACCGCCCGCGATCCCGGCACCGCACCGAGGTACCAATTCGTGTAATAGGCCCAGTAAGCCCCAAGTTCGACGAACAGCGTGCCGGGCCGAACGTGGCCAAGCAGCCCGTGAAACAGCGTCTCTTCCTGTGGCTCGTGATGGCCATGCAGCCCGGCGATGATCCGCGACATCCAGTCGCCGTAGTAGCCGCCCGCATGCACGAGCGTGCCCTCGTGCATGATCTGAACCGGCTGGCCGTCGCGGAGGAGGATCCGGCCGGCGTCGGCCACCTTGGGAATGATGTCGGAATCACGGCAGGCCAGGGTGATCGCGATCCGGGCCTGAGCCGGACCGGGAAGATCGGGCATGCGGACAGGCTCGATCCATTCGGCGGGCTGACTCTCGGCCTGCGGGATCGTCGTTGTGGCGTCGTGGAGCGTGGCGGTGGGTGTCATGGTGAGTCGGCTGGTGGAAGTCAATCAGGCGGATCGCGACTGCGGCTGGAACACCGTCCGGGCAGAGGCAAGCAGGGCGACGAGCCGGTCGGCGTAGGCCGCCGGTGACCAGGCGGCCAGCAGTCTGGCCCGCTCGTCTGGTGTGGCAGGGTGATCCGCTGCCACCTCGATTGCGGCGGCGAGCGCGATCGGGGTGCAGTTGGCGGGCACGGGTGAGACCAGCGGAGCAGGGAGCTCCGCAAAACTGCCCTCAGCCGTCACCACCACGGGCGTGCCGAGGCCGAGCAACTGAGACACCACGCCCGATGATTCACCGAAGGTCGGGGCCCGCAGTTGCACGGCCACGTCGACGCTCTGCATTGCTGTCGCGAGCGTCGCCTCGCCAGGCGAGTCGAGCACCGTCACGTCGGCCCGGCGGTCGAGCCCGGTGCGGCGGCAATACCGTCCGGCTTCCCAGCCGGCGATCACCAGTTCGACCGGCCGATGGCGGCGGAGGTGGGCGAGGGCCTGCCCCACAAGATCGATCTGCTTGGCATCGCCGGCGAGGCCGAAGGTGCCGATCCGAAGCGAGCCAGCGGTACGCAGCCGGCTCACGGCAGCGGTGTCCTCGATCGGAAGGAAGGCGACATCGATCGTCCAGCGGTCGGCGTGGCTGCCGAGCAGCGTGCGGATGAGATCCCGACAGGCGGCGGAGTTGACGATCAGCCCGTCGAGCTCGGCATGTCTGACGAGAAACAGCAGGGCCTGGCCGAGGTCGGGCTTCGCCTGGATTGCTCGCTCGATCCAGGGAGCCGCGGCCGTCGGCCGCGGCGGCGCGGGCAGCTGCTCCGCCGCCGGGCCAAGCCAGGCCCGAAACAGTGACTCGAGCGCAGCCTCGTGGAGATACGCGATCCGGCGGGCTGCAGTGCCACGGGTCTGCATCAGGGCGT
>JBJOHE010000106.1:0-2603 GCA_046047895.1 Planctomycetota bacterium
CCGGCCCGACCTCGTGATGACTGGCCGCACCCTCTTCGGAGCCAAGCCGCCGAAGGGGCAGGAGTTTGAAGACCAGTATTTCGGGGCGATTCCCGAGCGGGTGCTGGCCTGCATGCTGGAGACGGAGCGGGAGCTGTTCAAGCTCGGCGTGCCGGTGAAGACGCGGCACAACGAGGTGGCCCCCAGCCAATACGAGATCGCCCCGCTCTACGAAAATGCCAACACGGCCACCGACCATCAGCAGTCGATCATGCAGATGCTCACCCGGGTGGCGACGAAGTATGGCATGGCCTGCCTCCTCCACGAAAAGCCGTTCGCCGGCATCAATGGCTCGGGCAAGCACGTCAACTGGTCGCTCGGCTGCAGGCTCGGCAACCTGCTCGACCCGGGCGACACTCCGCATGACAACATGCAGTTTCTCGTCTTCTGTGCCGCGGTGATCCGCGGCGTGCATCGCCATGGCGACCTGCTGCGGGCGGTGGTCGCCTCGAGCGCCAACGACCATCGGCTCGGAGCCAACGAGGCCCCGCCGGCGATCATCTCGATCTTCTTGGGCGAGCAACTCACCGACGTCTTCGAGCAGATCGAGCAGGGGAAGCTGACCGGCTCGAAGGCGATCGGCACGCTCACCGTCGGCGTCGACACGCTCCCGGCACTCCCCAAGCATGCCGGCGACCGCAACCGCACGAGCCCCTTCGCGTTTACCGGCAACAAGTTCGAGTTTCGGGCGGTCGGCTCGAGCCAGTCGATCGCCGGCCCGCTCGTGGCCCTCAATACGATCGTGGCCGAGAGCCTCGATTTCGTGGCCACCGAGCTCGAGAAGGCGACCGGCGGCGACCCGGCCCGGCTGGCCGGAGCGGTGGCGTCGCTCCTCCAGCGGATCATCACCGATCACAAAGCCGTGATCTTCAACGGCAACGGCTACTCGCAGGAGTGGCACGACGAAGCCCGTCGCCGCGGCCTCCCCAACCTGCGGTCGTCGCCGGAGGCGTTGGGTGTGCTGCTCGACCCGAAGACGATCGCGCTGTTTGGAACCTACGGGGTGCTCTCGGAGCGGGAGGTCCGGAGCCGCTACGAAATCTACATGGAGCGGTATTGCAAAGACATCCATACCGAGGCCAGCTCCGCGCTGCAGATCGCCAAGACGATGATCCTGCCGGCGGGCTACCGCTACCAGGGTGAACTGGTCGACACCGCCTCCAAGCTCAAGGCGATCGGCCGCGAAGTCCACATGGGCACGCTGGAAAAACTGACCCGTCTGGTCGGCGAGTTGGAGCAGAAGATCGAGGGGCTCGAGGCCGTGGCCGAGCACCATGCCGGAGGTGACGTGGCCGCCGAGGCCCGTCATTCCCACGACGCGGTGATCCCGGCGATGGTCGCTCTCCGGGAGACGGCCGACCAGATCGAAGCGATCCTGCCGGATGACCTGTGGCCGCTTCCCACCTACCGCGAGATGCTCTTCATCAAGTGACCTCCAGTCTCGCCTCGACCATCGCCGCGGAGTGCAGCCGCCTCGGGCTTGCCGTCGACCCCGACGCGATGCCACGGCTGGCCGCCTATGCCGAGCGGCTCTGGGCCTGGAACGACAAGCTCAACCTCACGCGGCACACCGACGCCGCCACGTTCGTCGCCCGCGATGTCGCCGATGCGGCGGCGATCGCCCCGCACCTGGCTTCTGGGGAGCGGGTGCTCGATGTCGGCACCGGCGGCGGTGTTCCCGGCATCGTGCTGGCGATCCTCCGGCCCGACCTTCATGTGGAGCTGTGTGACAGCGTCGGCAAGAAGGCCCGGGCGGTGCGGGCGATCGGCGAAGAGGCCGGCGTGCCGCTCCCGGTGCATGAGGGAGCCGGCCAGGCGATCGTGGCGAAACGACCGGGAGCGTTCGACACGCTCGTGATCCGCGCGGTGGCCCCGCTGGCGAAACTCCTCGGCTGGTTCGAGCCGGTCTGCCACACCTACGGGCGGCTGCTGGTGATCAAAGGCCCGCGGTGGGAGGAGGAGAAGGGAGAGGCCCGCCACCGGGGCTTCGTGAAGAAGGTCCGCATTCGCCGCCTGGCCGCCTGGCCGCTTCCGGGCACCGACAACGAGAGCGTGCTGCTCGAAATCAAACCCCGCCCGTAGGACAGGCTTCAGCCTGTCACAAATTCATCCCGAGGAATCCCCCGGCGGCGTCGCTCTCCGCCTGCTCCTTGGCCAGCCGCTCCATGGCCCGAGAAAGATCGCCCGCGGCGATGTAGCGGTCAAACTCGACTTCCACCGCATGCTTGGCCGAGAGTGCCAGCCACTCGACCGCCGGCTGCGTGAGCCAGTCGCAGGTCTCGGTGTCGAGCCGGATGTCGAGATCACTGCCCACCGTCTTCGCATCGGCGTCATCGGTGATCACGGTGCCCTCCACGGCAAACCGCACCCAGCCCGATTCGGGGTCGTTGGTGAAACGAAACGTGCAGGCGGCGTTGGTGAGGTAGTAGGTATTCCGCGTGCCATGCCGGCCGATCGCCTGCTGGAATCGCTCGAGGCGGGCGCGGTAGCCGGGCGACGCATCGAGCGGGATGTCGAGCCGCGGTACACTGCGAAGCGGTGTGCAATCAAACTCGATCGCCACC
>JBJOHE010000107.1:0-3407 GCA_046047895.1 Planctomycetota bacterium
GGAGCGGTCAACACCTACTCCGGCGACACGACCGTGTCGGGCGGCATGGTGCAGTTCGTCGCCAATGCGATTCCCAGCACCGCGATCACCCTCGGCGGTGGCGGGCTGCGGTATGCCACCGGCAACACCGAAGACATCTCCTCGAAACTCGTGACCTTCGCCGAGGGAGGGGCCACGATCGATACCAATGGCAATGACGTGACCTTTGCCAACGGTGTGGGCAACTTCGGCAATGGCGGCCTGACGAAGGCCGGAGCCGGCACGCTCACTCTTTCATCGGCGAACTTCTATTACGGTCCCACCGCGATCAACGGCGGCACGCTCAGCATTGCCGACGATGCGGCGCTCGGCGATTCCTTCACCGCCGCCCCGCTCTCGCTCGGGGGTGGTGTGCTCCAGGCCACCGCACCGGTGACGAGCACGCGGGCGGTGAATGTCTCCGGCTCCAACGGGATCGACGTGGTGAATGACACCGACACCGTCCAGCTTGACGGCGTGATCGATGGGACTGGTTCGATCGCGAAGACGGGCGCCGGCAGCCTGGTTCTCAACGGCCAGAACATCTCCGTGGCCACGTCCTGGAGCGGCGGCCTTACGGTCTCCGAGGGCACGGTGTCGCTCGGTGGCGGCCAGCCAAACGCCTTCAATGCGATCGGCACAGGGCCGATCACGCTGGCAAACTCGGCCGTGCTGAACCTCAACGGCTACGACGGCACGTTCAATGCGACGAGCTGGGGCAACCTCTCGAACGCGATGACAGTGGCTGAAGACGCCACGGCCGTGATGAACGTGCCTGGCCGGTTCACCTGGAGCGGCCCCGTGAGCGGCTCCGGCCAGTTGACAGTGAATGTCCGCGACATCCGCGGTGATGTCTCTTCCAATTTCACCGACTTCACTGGCAAGCTTGTGATCGCCCCCAGCGCAATCACGGGAGCAGGCGAGTTTCGGCTCACGACTGCCGGGGTCAATCTCCAAAATGCCGCGGTCGAGATCCAGGCTGGGGCTACGGTGCGTAAGAGCACCAACGGCCCCAACGGCGGGGAAGAGATTGTCCAGTTTGGCGAGCTCACCGGCGATGGCACGCTCACGGGCCAACCGATCGCGGGCCGGTTCACGAATTTCCACATCGGGAACCTGAACACCGACTCGACCTTCGGCGGTACGATCGTGAACACCCCGAACGACCCCTATGGTGACGCCGCACCGCGGCTGACGAAGACGGGCACGGGCACCTTCACCCTGAGCAACTACAACACCTATTCGGGCAGCACGACCATCAACCAGGGCACCCTGATGGTGACCGGCGACATCTCGACGAGCGAGATGACGACCGCGATCACCGAGGGCACTCTGGCCGGCACGGGCTATGTGGGGGCGACCACGGTCGACGACGGCGGCACTCTGTCGCCGGGTGCGGGGATCGGCACGCTCTACGCCACGCTCGACGCCACGCTCGCTCCGGGTGGCAACTACAACTTCGAGATCAACGACGCGACTGGAGCCGCCGGCACAAATTGGGACGTGTTCCAGACGTTCGCCGGGATCAGCGTGACCGCCACCGTCGAGAATCCGTTCAAGATCAACCTCTGGAGCCGTTCGGCTCTCGATCCGGCGGTCGATGGCAACATCGCCAACTTCGATCCCTCCACGTCGCAGGCATGGACGATCGCAAGCTCCGGCACCGGGATCACGGGCTTCGACGCGTCGCTGTTCAGCGTTGTCACCGCAGCCAGCAACGGCACGGGCGGCTTCTCGAACTCACTCGACTACGGCACGTTTGCTGTCGCTGTGTCGGGGAACGATCTGCAACTGGTGTTCTCGCCCGGCTCGCCGCCGACCGACATCATCATCGATGTTCCTAGCGGGTCGCAGACGCAGTCGGAGGCTGGGTATCCGACGATCGCGGCTGCCACGTCGGTGACGAAGATCGGCGCGGGCACGGTGGTGTTTGACGCGGCGAATGCCTACGACGGTCCGACGACGATCTCGGCCGGCACGCTCGAGGCGGCCAATGCGAATGCCCTTGCAGCCACGGCGGTGACGGTCGACACGGCCGCGACGCTGGCGATCGCCTCGGGCACGACGATGCGGTCGCCGGCGGTGATCGTCGACGGGGGCACGCTTTCGGCGCAGGCGGTGGCGGTGAACAACACGACCGGGATCACCTCGCTGGCGATCAACGCCGGCACGATCGCGAACTCGCCGACGGTGACAATCGGTGCGGGTGGCGAGATGTCGCTCGTGCAGGATGCCCGGGTGACGGTGGCCGTGGGCGGTCTGGCGGTGGAGCAGACGACTGGCGGCGGCCGGCTTGACCTTGGGGCGGGCCAGGTGACGATCGCCGCGGGCGGGATCACGGCGGCCGATCTGCGGGCTGACATCATCGCGGGCCGGAACAACGGCGCTTGGAACGGCACCACCGGCATCACTTCGAGCACGGCAGCCTCCTCGGGTGGGACTCGGGCGGTGGGCTACGTGGTTTCGGGCGACGGCTCTGCCCAGGTGTCGTACTCGGCGGCGGGCGACGTCGATCTCAGCGGCCAGGTAAACGTGTTCGACCTTGTGAGCATCAACAGCTCCGGGAAATACGGCACGGGCGGCTCGGCCGTCTGGAGCCAGGGCGACTTCAACTACGACGGCGTGACCAACGTGTTCGACCTCGTGGGCCTCAACACGGCGGCCGTGTATGGCCAGGGCACCTACTGCCCGGCTGGTCCCACGGCCGGGAGCTTCGGAAGCCCGGCCGCCGTGCCGGAGCCGACGAGCTGGCTGCTCGTGGCCGCTGGCCTAGCCGGACTCGCCGCCGCCCGCCGGCGGCGAGCGGCCTGAGCCGCCCGGTGTGTCAGCCAGGCCCGAGTACCCATAGACCCGTGGGGGCAGGCTTGTAGCCTGCCCGAAACCGGGCTACTTCAACTCAAGGGGCCGAGGACTCCGCTGAGCCCCGGCCTGCCGTGTCAGCCGGGGCCGAGTGCCCATAGACCTGTGGGGGCAGGCTTGTAGCCTGCCCGAAACCGGGCTCCTTCAACTCAAGGGGCCGAGGACTCCGCTGAGCCCCGGCCTGCCGTGTCAGCCGGGGCCGAGTACCCATAGACCCGTGGGGGCAGGCTTGTAGCCTGCCCGAAACCGGGCTACTTCAACGCGACGGGTTCACTGAGAGAAAAAGCCGGATTCCGCAGGCTGCAAGCCTGCGGCCACTGGCCTTATCGCCCGCTCCGTCCGTCCGAGTTTCCCGCTGTCAGCGGCTGGCCAGGGCCACATACTCCCGCGGCGCGGGCCCCGAGTAGACCGAGAGCGGACGGATCAGGCGGTTGTCGCCGATCTGTTCGATCACATGGGCCGTCCAGCCGCTCATGCGGGCCACGACGAAGATCGGGGTGAACACCTTCACCGGCAGGCCGAGGGCGTGG
>JBJOHE010000108.1:0-4849 GCA_046047895.1 Planctomycetota bacterium
CCCCGAGCGGCGCGGCATCACCCGTACCGTGGCAGAAAAACCTCAGCGGGCGGGCCGCACATTCCCGCGGGTCGAGCAGCCGGATGCTGCCCGCGGTCACGTTGCGGGTGTTGGCGAAGGGGGGCAGCCCGGCGGCGGCCTGCCGTTCGTTGAGCGCGACGAGATCGGAGTTGGGCATGTAGACCTCGCCCCGGACCTCGACCACGGGCGGTGGGTCGGCGAGGGTGAGCGCGAGCGGCACGCCGTGGATCGTGCGGACGTTGTGGGTGATGTCGTCACCCGTGACGCCATTGCCGCGGGTGGCACCCTGCACGAGCCGCCCGGCCTCGTAGGTGAGCGACACGGCGACTCCGTCGATCTTGAGCTCCAGGACCCAGCGGGGAGGCGTGTCGTCGCCCGCCTCGGCGAGCAGCTTCGCCACGCGGCGGCCCCAGGCGGCCAGATCGTCCACGCCGTAGGTGTTGTCGATCGACATCATCGGCACGCGATGCCGCACCGGCTCGAGCTCACCGATCGGCTCGTCGCCGACCCGCTGCGTGGGGCTGTCGGGGGTGACGAGGTCGGGATGGCGGGTCTCGAGATCCCGCAGTTCGTCGAGCAGCCGGTCGTAGTCGCGGTCGCTGATTTCCGGCGCCGCCTCGACGTAATACTTCCGGTCGTGGTGGCGGATCTCCTCACGGAGCCCCGCGATCCGGGTGGCGACCGAGGCGGTCACGGCTCGTCGACTCCCGAGTCGGTTGCCGCGGCTCGCTCGGCGAGCCGCCGGCGGCGAACCCGCTCGCCTTCGAGGTGATCAAGCCAGATCGCGCCGACCGTCGCGACCGCCAGCAGGGCGATCTCCGCAACGAGGACCGTCGTGCCATGCTCGTCCATCAGCCGTTCAAGGGCGTGGCCGCCACCGCTGCGGGCGGTTTCCGGTCGGATCCCGCGGAGCACCGACACGCAATACGCGGCCGCAGTGATCGTGAACAGAAAGCCCACGATCCCGAGCAGGGCATAGAAGGGGTTGCGGGCGGGACGAGGCATCGGGCGGATCACCCTCGAGGCAGGAACCCTCGGAGTATACGCCGCGACCCCCGTCTGGAAGGTGTGGGATTGCTGGAGCGACGAGTGAGCAGGCCGAGCCGGCGATCCACCGAAATCGCATCCGCCCTAGGCGGCGGCGGTGCCGGAGGAGCTGGTTGCCCGCAGCAGACGCTCGGCGGCCGCGACGACCTGGTCCACCTCGATCGCGGCCATCGAGCGGGTGTCGGTCTTGCGATCGTCCCAGGCCGGCCGGTCGGCCGCGGGGGGGGCCACGCAGACATGCTGCCGGCCGTAGGGGCCGTTGCGTTCAGCCGGCACGGGGCCGAACAGTCCGACGCAGGGCGTGCCCACTGCCGCCGCCAGATGGAGCGGTCCGGTGTCACTCGAGATCAGCATCCGGGCCTGCCGGAGGAGTTCGCCCAGATCCTGGAGCGACGTGTCGGGGGCCATCATCGCCCCACCGCCGGCCTCGGCCACGATCCGCTCCGCGGCGGCCCGTTCGGCGCCGCCTCCCCAGACCACGAGCGAACGCAGCCCGTGCCGGGCGTGGAGCTCGCGGGCCACGGCGGCAAACCGGTCGACCGGCCAGAGCTTGCTCGCCCAGCCGGCGCCGGGATTGATCACGACGGGGGGCTCGGTGAATCGCAGGGGCTCGAGCCAGACCCGCACCCGTTCCTGGCTCACCGGCCAGTTCGGCATGTCGAACCGTGGCCGGCTCTCTCGCACTCCCAAGGGCACGAGCAGATCGCAGTTGCGGTCGACCACATGCGCGGCCACCGGCTTCACGCGATTCGTGTACGCCAGCCAGGCCTGCTCCCGCGAGAACGGCCGGGCAAACCCGATCCGCATCGGTGCGCCGGAGAGCCAGGTGGCGATGCCGCTCTTGAGCAGCCCCTGCATGTCGATTGCAACGTCGGGCGCGAACGCCCGCAATTGCCGGCGGAGAGAGAGCACCGCCGTCGGCGACTTCAACCAGCCGCGGGGCAGACGGAAGAGGTGGTCGATCGCCGGGTGGCCGGCCAGCACGTCGGCTGCGCGACCTTCGACGGCCCACCCAATGCGGGCCTCGGGAAACGCCCGCTTGAGGGCGACGGCCGCCGGCACGCCGTGAAGGACGTCGCCGATGGCCGACAGCTTGACGACGACGATGGAGCGGGGGACGACCATGCCAGCACTCGGAAGAAGGGTCGGGCCGAGAGGATCGCGGGTATCGGCGGGGCCCGGCAAGCCCAGTTTGCGTGAGGAATTCGCAAGTTTTTCGTGAGCATGCCCGCTCCCCGGGCCTCGACAAAAACCGGCCCATCAGCGGTCCTCATGGGTTCGACCCGAACGGGCTTGGGTTCCAGTTGACCAGTGGGGGCAGGCTTGCAACCTGCCCGAATCCGGGCCGCTTTGACGCTGCGACATGCTGCCCGAAGGAGCCCGGATTCCGCAGGCTTCAAGCCCGCGGCCACGGGTTGCCTTGCCAAGGACTCCCCCGAGCAACCCACCCGTGGCGTCAGGCCACGCCGGCAAGGTCGCAGAGCATGGCGGCCGTCACCGACTGCGGGCAGCTCCAGACGAGGAAGAACAGCGACTCACGGACGAGCCGTTCGGCGGGATGGCCCTCCACGAAGCCGGCCCCCTTCGCGGCCGTGAGCGCGGCCTGGCCGGCGCGGAGCACGAGACTGTTGGCATCGCCCCGCAGGGTGTTGCGGGTGGCAAGATCGATGCCACCACTCGCGGCTGCCTGGAGCCGCCCAAGGAGCGGGCCGAGTTCGGCCGTGAGGCCGGCGACGATGGGAGCGAGTTCCGTTCGCGTCTCCGCTTCGCGGGTCACCCACTCAATCGATGCCCGCGCGGCTCCGAGCGCGAGCGCCGACGTGGCCAGGCCGCCGGCACGGGCCGCGTTACCCTCTGGCGGGGCGATCACATGCACTGGACGCACCCCGGAAAACCGCACGGCCGACGTGCGGCTGCCGGAGAGCGCGAGCATCGCCAGGGGACTGTCGATCGTGAGTCCAGCCGCATCGGTCGGCACCACGAAGAACAGGCTGCCTTCGTCGGTGGCTGCGCCGGTGACGATCGTGTCGCAGGCGTCGGCGCCGGTCACCCAGGGGCAGAGGCCGTCGAGCCGCCAGTCGTCACCTGTGCGGGTCGCCACGAGGGCGGGGCGGCCGAGGTGCTGCCGGCTCGTGGTGAGCTGCGAGAGCCCCACGGTGGTGAAGCCTTCTCCGCGGGCGAGCGGCGGCAGGAGGGCCGCTTGAACCGCCTCGTCGCCGGCGGTGATGATCCGCACCGCAGCGGCCCATTGAGAGAGGGCCAGGGCGGTCGTCAGGCAGGCCGTCGCCACCTCGGCGAGGATCTCGATCCGCCCGGCTTCGTCTGCGGCCGTTCCTCCCTGGGCGACGGGAATGAAGGCCGCCAGCAGACCGTGCTCGGCGAGGGTGGCCATGCTGCCCGCGGCCCATGGGTCTGTCGTTGCCGCGGTGTCGGCGGCGGCTCGAATCGCAGCGCAGGCACGCTGCAATCCGGATGGGTCGGCAGAGGGGGCAGAGGAGCGAGGCATTCCGGTCATGATACGGTTTGTGCCGCCTCGCGCACGGCCTGCCCGTCGTGGATATACTCCGCTCACAATTCGGTAGGCGGCCCACCCACTCCATCCCACCTCGAGGGTCCCACCCATGAGCCACGCTGAAGACACCACGGCCCCCGGTGCCGTCCGGCATGCCCCCGCTCCCCTGAAGCTCGACGAGCTGTCGCCCGAGCACCTGTACGCCAAGTGCACCGCTCTGGCCCGCAATCTCTGGTGGAGCTGGCATCCCGAGGTGACCGCCCTGTTCCGCGAGCTCGACCCCGTTCGCTGGCGGCAGCTTGATCACAATCCGATCGCGCTGCTCGCGGAGTTCACGCCCGAGCGACTCGAGGCCCGGGCGGCGGAGCTCGTGCTCTACAGCCGGATCAACCAGGCCTATCGGCGGATGAAGGAATACCTCGCCGCCGACAACACCTGGAGCACTGTCCACGCGGGCGTGCTCGGCTCGAAGCCGGTGGTCTACTTCTCGGCCGAGTTTGGGATTCACGAGTCGGTGCCGATCTATTCAGGCGGCCTCGGCGTGCTCGCCGGCGACCATGTGAAGAGCGCCAGCGGCCTCGGCATCCCGCTGATCGCGGTGGGGCTCTTCTACAATCAGGGCTACTTCCGCCAGCACCTCGACATCGATGGCTACCAGCACGAGGAATACCAGCCCACCCGGGTCGACCTCCTGCCGATCGAGCCGGCCCTGGGCACCGACGGCCAGCCGATCATGGTGCAGGTCGACACCCGCGGCGGGCCGGTGTTCGCCAAGGTCTGGAAGATGGCCGTGGGCCGGTGCAGCCTCTATTTGCTCGACGCCGATGTCGAAGAAAACTCCCCCGAAGACCGCCAGCTGACGAGCCGGCTCTACGGCGGCGACACCCGCACCCGAATCCGTCAGGAGATCATCCTGGGGATCGGCGGGGTCAAGGCCATCAGGGCCTTGGGCATCGTGCCGGGCGTCTACCACCTGAACGAAGGCCACTCCGCCTTCGCCACCCTCGAGGCCGTCCGCGGCCGGATGGAGCGAGACGGCTATCCCTTCGACGATGCGATGCGGCGGGTCGCCCGGCAGACGGTGTTCACCACCCACACCCCCGTGCCTGCCGGCCACGACCGATTCGACGGCGGCCTGATTGAGGAGCACCTCGGCCCGATGCGGGACTCGCTCGGCATCTCCCACGACCAGCTGATGGGCCTCGGGCGGGTCGAGCCCCACAACCACGACGAGTCGTTCTGCATGACCGTGCTGGGGCTCAAGATGTC